>JAIKXV010000095.1 GCA_024683935.1 Lachnospiraceae bacterium
TGAGGAAAGCCGCACCGGAAAGAGCAGTGAGGATAATCTGGCGGATAAGATAGCAAGCGATGCCGCCGCAGCCCTTGCAGATGACCCTGACGCGGATATTTCGGGAGCACTGAGTGCACTTTCCGGAATGGGAGATACAGATGCCCTGAATGACTTAAAGGGTAAGGCGGCAAAGGCCGGCGCGTCCGCGGAGCAGCTTTTGGGGATGGACAACGCCATTAAGGACGCCGCTGAATCAGGCGGAAGCGGATCCGGTTCCGGAGGAGCAGGCGCAGGCAGTGGTTCCGGAAGCGGTTCCGGCAGCGGCTCTGGAAGCGGCTCAGGAGGCGGTGCAGGTGATGGTTCCGGAGACGGCTCGGGTGATGGATCGGGAGCCGGTGGAGCCGGATCAGGAGGAGCAGGCGCAGGCAGCGGTTCGGGCAGCGGTTCCGGAAGCGGCGCAGGCGGTGCATCCGCAACGGCCTCAATGACAGAGGAGGAGATAATCGCAGCGCTGGAGGATGCTTTAGGTAAGGGCCTTGACAGTTTCAGTGATGCCGATTATGCCATTGCAGCAGGCGCGACTTCGAAGTTTGCAAGATCCGGTAATGCTCCGGCAAAGGATCTCACCGGACGTTTTGCCGACACTATGCGGTCTAAGGGGAATAAGTATATGTATTCCCAGTATACGGAAAAGACGCCGGACTACATCAGCTTAAAGACCATAGGCGACTGCACCCCTTACAGGTATTTCTACGATGACAGCAGGCGCACTGCCACAATGACTCAGGGCGCTAAAGCATATATATTCAATACCGGAAACAATATGGTGATCCGCGGAAGCGACACCGAAGAACTGAAATACATTACAGTGATGCAGAAGTACCCCTATATTTCGGGAGAGGATGCGGAAGCGTTGTTTAACTGCAAGGATGAGTATCTGAGCGGAACTTCCTTTGCCGTATGTCTCACCGGAACCATGGACGCCAAGGTTGAGGAGATACTCTCAGCCTTAAGAGGAGAATAGAATGGCTGATTATCCTATTATTTCGGATGTAAGTGCATATATTGTAAGGACATTGAGGGAGAAGATGTGCCCGGAGCCCATCCCTTCCCCCAACAATATCGAGATAAGCTCACCTCTTTCACAGGATGTGGACTACATTGTAGGTCTGTACCTCTATGACATAGTTGAGGACATCCAGGTCACCACGCCGAGACTGGTGGAAAGAGGAAGGGCAGAGCTGAGTAAGCCGCCAAGACCGTATGCGCTTTATTATATGGTCTTTATCAACGGTTCCTCCCAGATGGGATTAAAGGCACCGGATATACAAAAGATCATCGGCCGTGTTGCACAGATAGTCAATGACAATAACTCTGTGCGCCCCGATGAACTGCAATCCTGGCTCACGACCCAGGAACCTCCGATCACACTGTCTCAGGCGAAGATAAGTCTGGAGGAGAAGGTAAGGGTGTGGCAGGCTATCAACAAGCCTTATCAGATAAGCCTGTTCTACAAGGCGGCACCGGTATACCTGTCAAGCGGTGATATCATCAGTACACCGAGAGTCGTGGATGCAAGCTTCAGCGTGCATATTCCCGGGGAAGACCAGTAATTCCCCACCATGTAACCATTGTATTGTTTTTTATGAAAGGAGGAGATAAGTGGAAGCTTTCGTTATCAAGGCAAGACTGGATCTTTTGGTTAGTCTCGTGGATACGACAACGGGAGCGACAGTGAATGAGAGAAACGTAAGTTTTTTGAGGGACGGCCTCCCGGTAAGACCGGAATACAGAGGAAACGGGACCTACGTGTTCATAAATACCGGCAGAGAAGACTTTCTTATGCAGATAAAGGTATATGGATATGAAGAATACCGTATGAAGGTCGTTTATGAAGACCTGGACAGCAGTACTCCGGCCATGGATATATTCCTGATGCCATCTGAGAATATGTTTAGCGGTGAAGGGCTGTTAAGTCTCTCAGGCAATCTCCCTTTCTTAAAAAAAATTGAAGCGGTAAACCTTCTAAGGCCGGTCTGCTTCAGTCACGAATATGATGAGAAAAAGAAGACCATGACGGTTTTCGGCTCGGGTTCGGGACGAGTGGAAATGGCTGATATGTATTATGGTTTGCTTAAGACAGACAAAGAAAGCTATGAAAAAATTGAGGTGACAGAAACCGTCGCACCTCAGTCTGTCCGGCTGAAGGACGCTTTACAGGGAGAGTTCGCTTCCAATTCACCTATCATGCGCATAGTCTTCGGAACAGTATCCGAAAACGGGGATTACCTCTTAAGGGTACGTGACGACGGAACGGATATCAGATATCTGGTGCGCTACGAGGTAAATGATGAAGTGAGATTTCAGACAGTGGATTTCAGAAACAAGGAGGCATTGGTTTGAGTCAGCTCACAGCAATGGGTGCAAATCTCGTTTGCAGTATGGGCACGGCCCCGGCACCGATAAAAGTATCATCACAGGCAGTGGTGACTACGGAAGGAAAACCGGCGGCAACCATTCAGGATTGCGCACCAATGACAAATGTGGGACCCTTCGGGATGTGTACATCCCTTGCAAATCCCACAGTGGCTTCGGCTACAGCAGCAGCTTTAGGAGTTCTCACTCCCCAGCCCTGCGTGCCGGCTCCGGCAGGAACGTGGATACCCACAAAGCCAAAGGTACTGGTGAACAGCAAACCCTGTCTTACCCAGGATTGCAAGCTGATGTGTGCTTATGCGGGGCAGATCAGTATAACCATGCCGGGACAGACAAAAGTAACGGCGGAATGACGTAATAAACGTCAGAACTAAAAAAGAAAGGAAAGATATTAAGATGGCAGAATATTTTTCACCCGGAGTTTATGTGGAGGAATATGATAATTCCCCCCGTAGCATAGAGGGAGTAGGAACCAGCACAGCCGGATTTGTAGGCTTCGCTGAAAAGGGACCCGTAGAGGGCGCACCCTTACTCGTTCCCAGTTTTAAGGCTTTTACCCAGCAGTTTGGCGGATTCTTAAGTGAGTTTGCTTACGGCGAGTACAGATTCCTGGCTCACAGCGTTGAGCAGTTCTTCGCAAACGGTGGCACAAGGTGTTTCGTAATGCGTGTTGCTCCCAAGGATGCGGCTGTTGCTAAGGCTACCCAGGGAATTCTGAAGGTAGAGGCAAAGAACCCCGGAACATGGGGAAACAAGATCCAGGTTACGCTCAATACCGTTAAGAAGCATAAGATGCAGCTCATAGAGGCTACAGAGAACGGCTATAAGGCAAAGAGCACTGATGGATTCAGGGAAGGTGACCTTGTAGAATTCGAGGGAACTTACACCACCATCAAGACCATCTTTGACAACGAGGTTGTATTCGAGGACGAGCTCCCCGACAGCGTAGTTGATGATGCTATCATCCCGAAGTCTCTGCTGTATCTCGTATCTGTGGATATGGGCGTAAGGTACGCAGATGAGGCTGAAAGCTATTCAGAGCTCAGCTTCAACATCAATTCACCCAAGTATATAGGATCACGTCTTGCAGGCAGTGAGCTTATCAAT
>JAIKXV010000099.1 GCA_024683935.1 Lachnospiraceae bacterium
GAAAAGGAATCCAGCGCAGAATTTTCGGGATCATTTTCATCAATCCCCTTCTGCAGGTCGTGGAGATCCTTATAGATATCACGATGGAACTTGTTCCTGTATATCCTCGGTATGGCAGCGGAAGCCCTGAAAGTCACATCCTAGCCATCAATATTTACTGTCTTTGTAAGTGCCATTTCACTATCCTCCAATCATAAGAATGGGCAGAGCCGAAGCCCTGCCCGCCTTTATCAACCCTGTCCGTTCTTTGTCACCGTTACAGTATAGGCCGTGCTGGTGCATCCTGTCTTGCTTGCGATCACTGTCACGGTATTGGTTCCGCTCTCCCAGGTAGCATCCTGACCGCTGGTATGAGCCGCGCCATTTACCAGAATCGTGACCGCCGTTCCGCTTGCCGCCGTAGCCGATACAACATCTTCATCATTTACAGTCTCTGCTGTATAAGAAGTAGTACCGGCATCAAAAGCAGGTGTCAGCTGAAGGCTCCCGATCGTGATCCCGGTAAGGACCGCAGATACCTGTGCGCTTTCCGTCTGATAAACACCGGAATACCATCCGTTGTAAACCGCGTCGGAAGTATTTGCACCTGTCTTCACCTTGACCAGACCGTTCGGAAGCGGAGTCGCGGTAAGTTCCAGCGTTTCCGTCTGGACTTCCTTGGAATCCTCATTGGTCTTGCCCTCGATGGTCGGTCTTGCAGCGGTACAATAATACATGCAATGTCTGATCTTTTTCTTATCCCCGGAGAACTCGAAAAGCAGAGCAAAATGCTCCGGCTCCACCGTGGAATCCTCAACAAGCACACCGTTGGCATCCTCTGTTTCCTTCAGGATATCCTTGCGGAAGCTGTCCGGAATAAGAGCGATCTCCAGATCACCCGAATATCCGTTATTGGCCACAGTGGTGTAATACACCATATCGTCCGCATAGAACGGTTCGGTATCACCTTCCGGATCCAGCGACAGATTCACCGCTCCGGGAATCGCTACAGGCGTACCAAATGTCACGGCATTGGTATCCGGATCAAGGGTAGCCTTCGCATAATGGCAGTTCTTAAGGCCGAACTTCACCTTGTTATTCGTACTCGACATAATAAACCTCTCTTTCCGCTATACCGTCATCTGGTACAGCACTTCGTATAGTTTTTCAGTTTCGATCCATACCTCCGATTTGTTCCAGAAAAACTCATGATCATTCAGCACAGCCTCAACCTGATCTTCCAGCTCCGGATCCTTCTCATCGGTATAAAGTTCAATACTCAGGTTGGAAAATAAATTAGGAAAGTTCCAAGTGCGGGGCTTGAAAAACGGGGCTTCCAGTAGAAACTGAAATGCCCCGCATTTGGTACTTTCCTTTTGAACCAAGTCCCGCACCCGTCACTTTTATGGAGTTTTAATGGTTGAAAATACCCTGGGAACTCCATGATATATGTATGAAAACTACAAATACCCTGGGGTCTGGGATACATTATTGGCACCACTAAAAGGCCGTCATGTCTCAGGCGGCCTCAAAAAAAGAGTATTCAGGCTACCGCAGAAGGAGACTTGATGGAATGCGGTAGCTGTTGATAAGAAAGCATCCCCCTGGGAAGCATGAGGAGCTGTCCGGAACAGTATGGGCAGACGCATATGTCACGTCCGTAAAGGGTCATGAACAGATTTGCCATGCCCATGTGGCGGTATGGGTTTCCGCCATATGTGGTGCCCCGAAGCGAGTGGATAAGCTTCAGGTTGCGTGTCCTCCTACAGTTTGCGAGATAGCCCGCAAACCGGACATGGTGGAAGCCGGCAGGGGGCACGTGCTGCAGGAACATTCCTATGAAGTCGGTGCCCTTTACCGTTTTAAGCTTCTGCCTGTTCCCATCCGCATAGTCCCTGTAGCTGAAGGTGACTGAGTCATCGTCAACCGAGACGATGCGGCTGTTGGAGATGGCCGTGCGGTATGAGTATCTGGCGAGGTATTTTATGGCGTTCCCCTTACCGTTGAATGTCTCCTTGACGAAGGGGACCCATTCCTTTTCGTACAGGGAGCTTATGAAGCCCTTCCACTTCCCGGGGTCGCAGAGGCCGTCTGACCACTGCAGCCTGAGGGTACCGCTGGCATATAGTTTATTGAGGCCGTGTACAAACTTCCCCCTGAACATTTTTGCGACGGCGGCCTCGGGGAGGAAGAAACCCTTGTGCCTGGTCTCCACAAACCTCCCACATGGCGTTATCCCGCCCCCGGAGACGCAGACGTGGATGTGCGGGTGGTAGTTTAGCTTCTGGCCCCACGTGTGAAGCACGCTCACGATCCCGGGCTTCGCCCCCATGAATCTCCCGTCGGCGCACAGCGTAAGGAGCGTCTCGTGTACGCACCGAAAGAAGAGGTTTAACAGCGGCACGGGGTTATGTATGATAAGGTGGTTCAGCCTGTGGGGCAGGGTGAACACCACGTGGTAATACGCTATGCCCTCTATCAGCTCTGTGTTCCTTTCCAGCTCCCACTTCCTTTCGTGGGGAGTCTGGCAGCATGGGCAGCAGCGGTTGTTGCATGAGGAGGCGTGGATAATGGTCTTGCCGCAATTCGCACAATAGCCCACGTTATAGCCCACGCCGCCCGTCTTGCAGTTTGAGATGCAGAATACGGCGTCCCTTTTTTCCTTCGGCAGGCCGGGATGCATTTCGAGGAAACTCCCAGAGAACCTCTGGAAGGCATCACGGATCGGGTAGCCGGGGTGTTCAGGCGATGTCATACGGGCTCTTCACGCTCCTTCCATTTCCGATTCCGAGGGTAAGGTAGATGGTGGTGGAGGAAAGGCACTTGTGCCCCATGGCCTCCTTTATGGACATGAGGTCCGCACCGGACTCGTAAAGATGGAGTCCGAAGGCATGCCTTAGGCTCCTGGGGTTGAACCCGCTGTCCCCAAGCCCGACAGCTTCAAGGGCGCCTGAAAGGACGCGGCGGATTGACTCGGTGCATACGTGGCAGCCATCATTCTGTCCCGGGAAGAGCCAGTCATCTTTCTTTGCGCCCATGTAAGCCTTGAGGATGTAATCCACCAGCAGGCCGTATGCCCTTTCAGAAAGGACCGCATAGCGGTCAGAGCGGTTCTTGCTGCGGGATATGTAGATGCAGTTCTTTGAACGCAGTATGTCATTGCAGTGGAGCCTGCACAGCTCGCTTACCCGAATGCCGGATGAGTACAGAAGCGCAATCTCCGCCTTGTGTTTGGGGTTTGTCAGGGAGTTGATGATCAGGAGTACCTGTTCCTTGGAGGGGACGATGGGAAGGTGCTCGTCAACGAGCAGGGCGGGTACCTCCCTCTTGTCCCAGTCCTTGTGAAGGACATAGTAATAGAAATCGCGAAGCTGCGCCATATGCACGTTTACGGTGCTGTTGCTGAGGCACCTAATATTGGACAGGAAGCGGAAATAGGAGCGCACCTCTTCCCAGCTTACGGATGAAAGTGCCCTTCCAGGAAGGTTGTCCTCGACCCACTGGATATAGGATGTCATGTAAGACACATAGGTCGCAACAGTGCCAACGGCAAGGTCGCGGAATGAAAGAATATCCTTGTGTTTTTCAAGAAGAATAGCATTAGTTTCAAGCATTAGTGACGTCCTCCATTAAAGAAATAGTCAGAATAATTAATAATCTGACTGATTCCGGAGGGCTCCTGCAAAACTTGAATAAAAAGGGTAAATGGGTTAGAATCATTTCTGTGGGGAAGTCCTACGGAATGAGAGCCTGGTCGCCAAACTTAGCAGTCATCCGTAGGGCTTTTCTCTTTCTTAAGAATAAAGATATCTTATAATAAAAAGTCCGCCAATACAATGGCGGAAGAGAAAAAACTTCCCGCACAGGGTGCGGGATTTGGTTCAATCAACTGTAAGGGACAGCGTATTCGGAGACCTGTTCGGACAGGAAAAGTATCTGCTTCAGCTGTATCAGGCCCTCCATCCGGAGGATACCACTATTACTGAAGACGATTTCACGGACATCACCATCAAGAATATCTTGGTAAACGATATTTATAATGATCTGGGATGCATGGTGCGCGGAAAGCTTATCATCCTCTGCGAGTGCCAGTCAGTATGGACTGTAAACATTATTATTCGTATTTTGCTCTATATAGCGCACTCTTATCAGGATTATTTTGATGAAAAGGACGCAGATCTCTATGGAACGAAAAGGGTCTTTATACCAAAGCCTGAGCTTTATGTTATTTACATCGGTGACAAGAAGGATCTCCCGAAAGAAATATTGCTTTCAGAAGAATTCTGGGGCGGCGAGGAAGCGGCGATTGA
>JAIKXV010000020.1 GCA_024683935.1 Lachnospiraceae bacterium
TCGTTCTCCGGCTGTGCGATCTTATATATACGCCCGTTAAGGGCTTCTTTTCTCATTTCCGCGGCCACCGCCGCCACGGTAATACCATCAAATGCCATGATACTGACTCCTCCGGTCTTCTTTTATATCATATTTACCGCCTTAGTTCAAAGTACCGGATGCCCTTTTACCGGTACAACACATTCGTATAAATACTTTCCGGGGGCGGTTTTATTGACGTTAAGGACAATGAGCCTTACCGGACCTGAAGTCTCCAGATTTCTTTCGGATAATTCGGTGAAAAAATGGGAAAAGAGATCCGATAGAATGGAGTATTCCCCGAACCCGCTGACTGAAAAGGCCTCACTTCCCGGGAAGAAGCGGAGATGGGGATCCTTAAGCTGTGAAGGATCCGGTATTACCGGGATACAGACCGTTAAATGACAGCCGGAGGGAGAGTGGCTTGCAATAGCCGTCCAGTCATCGGCCAGTACAATGGGAGGCTGCTCGGGTATCACACGGAATCCCGAAGAGATCACCTTTTTATAGTAACCTAAGGAGGTCAATTCCGCTCTTTCAAAGGAGGCTGAGGAAATATCTTCGCAGTAACAGCTTGCTTCAGGGAGAGATAGCAATGAGGAGACAGGTTCCTTTGTATGGGCGCGGCTTAAGTCATATTCATTTATGAAAAGCTGTAATTCCCTCAGGTGTTTGCGCTTTGACTCCACGTATTCCCGGCTGTCCTCCCGGTCATTGTAGATGTCCGTGATCTCATTCCGGGTAAATCCTAAGGACTGCAAGCGCTTGTATCTGCCGATATCTAAGATATTATTTGAGTCATAATAGCGGTATCCCGTTACGGGGTTCACCCGGCTGGGTTTTAGGAACCCGCATTCTTCAAGGTGTATCAGTGTTGTCCGGCTCACGTTGCAGGCACGGGCAACTTCTGCCACGGTAAATTCGTTTCTATCCTCGGAAGTAAGCATATTTTCTCAACTTTCCATTGACTTAACAAGGGGGTGTTATGTTACATTGTAGGCAACAGATTTTTATCTGTCAACAGTAGTCTTAGCTCGCTGTTATTTTTATCATCAGGAGGTTTATTTTATGAAAAAGAGGATGATATTTCTGATCGTAGCCGCTTTGGGTATCTGCATTCTGGCCGGCTGTAATAAAAAGGCCCAGGTTGAAGAAGCACCTTTTCCTGAGGAGGAGTTTGTAGAAGAGGATTTTGAAGAAGGGGATTTCGAAGAAGGGGATTTCGAAGAAGATTATATGGAAGAGGAGCCTGCCGAAGATTATAATGAGCAGGAAGCAGCTCCTGCTGAGGAACCTGCTGAGGAGCCTGCTAAGGAAGAGGCAGCTGACAGCAGCCAGGGCGCACAGGGTTCAGCCGATGCAGTAGGAACATGGCTTACAGACGGCTATGATGAGGAAGCTAACTGGGCTATGAGCTATAAGATAGAGCTTACAGCCGACGGAAAGGCAAGCTGCTCAGGCTACAGGAATAAGGACACCGGAACCTACGAGTCAACCGGAGATAACAAGGTTCTTATTACCTTTGATCACTGCGAGACTGACGAAGCAGGTGAAGGATATAAGGTTGTTGACGGCTTCAAGTATACAGTAGAGATGACCATAAATGGAGACGATGCAGACATCAAGATCAATGCTCCGGATGTCATCAGTAATCTTGAAGATGGAAAAGTACACAGAAATAATGGCAGTACCGCTTCCCGTTCGGGAGGCGGCGGTGCCGCAGAGGTTGCTGACGGAGATTATCTGACGGACGAGACATACAAAGGGGAAATATCTGCTGACGGCTCAACCATCCGCATCAACACTGCCTTATATCACGAGGATGAAAACTGGAATAAGGTACTTGATTACGATAAGCAGGAATATGAATTCGCTACTTCAAGTGACTGCAAGTGCGTAGTATTTACAGAGACTAAAGAGGAAAATCCTGTTTCTGAAAGGATTGATTTCATCAACGAGTTCCTTCAGGGAAACAGCGGTCTGCCCATCAGCTTTAAGATATCAGGCGGCAAGGTGACTGAGATCGGATTCAGTTCATGATGGACAACGCCAAAAAACAGGCTCCCGGAAAAGCACGGCTTTTGCTGATACCGTTTATTACCGTTATCAGCACTGTGCTTTTTATTGTTTTTATGTGGAGTCATCTTATGAACAGCTTCCGGACCACGCAGATACAAAACAACGAAAGCTTTTTTTCTCATACCATATCAAATCTCGACAGTAACAACCGCGAGATCGATTCCCTGACAGAAAGATTCAATTCCAACAATAACATAATGCTTAACGATCTGGTCAGGGTATATTCCTACGACAACTTCCAGAAGCTGGAAGCCATGCCTGTTGATGAGCAGAGTGAGCTGCTCTTAAAAACCACCATCAGCATGTCGTACTGCTGCTGGATCCTTGTGATCGACAGGGACGGGGATGTTCTTATGGCTGACGCGTCGGATAACGTGGGATTCAATATGGTTGATGATATCGAACTCGATAGAAAGGAGTTTGAAAGGCTCCGGGACGGCGAGATCGAAAAGATGGTCATTGACTCCCCTTATGAGCTTGAGGGAGTACGTGATGATGCAAAGCTGTATCTATACTGCAAAGCCATACCCGGTACCGGAGAGGGCGAAGAAAAAAAGTATATCTTTATTTCCTTCTTCTCGCAAATGATAGAAGAGACAAAAGACAGGATGAACGATCTTTCCGCATGGATGAACGGATCTGCCATCGGCAGTAACGGCTCGGTCTTTTTAGTGGATGCCGACTCGGATGTGATTAAATACGGCTCCGTTAAAGGGACTGATCTCAAAGGAAAAAGCGCGTCACTTTCAGGTTTTGATTCACTGGTTTTGTCGGATGGATTTAACGGAACAGCTGTTATTAATGGAACAAGGTGCTTTGTTTCATCAAAGGCCTATTCCTCTAAGTTATACGGACAGAATGATTATATCGTGGCAGCGATACCCTTCACGGAGATCATAAGGGTTAACGCCCCGGTCTTCATCTGGAATGTCTGCCTTTTCCTTATCTTTCAGGCACTTATGATGTCTTATATTACCCATGCATCTGCCGAACTGAAAGTGGAAGGAGAGGATCCGAAGAAGTTAAGGATATTTAAGGGCAGGGATCTGAGTATTTATTTTTCCCGTACTCTTGCGGGAAAGCTCATTCCCGTTGCCGTATTTGCCGCTGTTCTTCTACTGGGCTGCACCTTTTATTTCCAGCTGCTCATGAAAATGTCCGAGGTATTTTCGGAGTCCATGAGGATAGAGGAAGATATCTCGAAGAATGTTGAAGAAAGCGCCATACTGCAGGATGGTTTTAAGACTTATGCCAATCTGCAGTATGAAAGCCGGGCTAAACTAATTGCTTTCATGGCGGCGTTGAACGGCAATGCTTACCTTGATCCGGCAAAGGAAGCGGAAAGCATAAATCTCTTTAACGAAAAAGAAAACGGAAAAAGGGATGTTATTAAGGACGAGTATAACAATGCGGTCCAGGTCATCAATAATTCCGCAAGTCTGGATGAGCTTAAGGAGTTAAACCATGTGGAGGAGATCTATCTGATATCCGATTCCGGTAAGACCATGGCCACATCTTCTACCTACTGGAATTTTGCCTTAAGCACCGACCCGAAAGACCAGTCCTATGAATTCTGGGATATCATCAACGGCAAGAGCGAAGTAGTGGTGCAGGATGTGAGGATCAGCGATGAAGGAAATCTTTCCCAGTTTATCGGCTGTGCCCTTAATTACTATACCTGCCTTGACGATGACGGCAATACGAAATATGTAAGCTATACGGACTATATGGCGCAGGAAAATGGGCGTTACAACGGGAATGAGATCACCAGGCATTTAGGATTACTGCAGGTTGAGATCAACCCGGAGGCCAAAGACCGGATGATCGACAGCGCCAGACCGGAATATATCCTGTCTAACAGCAGGATCTCAAACGGCGGTTTCCTTATGGGATTTTCCTATGACACGGATAAAGAGGATTATAAGGTCCTTTATTCTCCCATTGCGGATATGAAGGATAAATACGCCGGTGATCTGGGAATCCCGCAAAATGCTTTCAGCGGTAATTACAACGGTTTCAGGACCATTGAAAAAGTGCGTTACCTTCAGAGTTTCAGGGAGGCTGCGGATTATTTCATCGCAACGGCGGTTCCGGTTGCTTCACTCTATAAGATATGTTTCAGAACATCGGTATTCTGTGCCGGATTTGCCCTGATCGTAATGCTGATGATTTCATTATTCGCGCTGTTTTCAGCCGAACGCAAGTCGTCCTCCGGAGCAGAGGATGAGATGGGATTTTTCATGGTGCCGGAAAGAAATGAAAAGACGGGAAAATGGGAGTGGACCGCATTCGAACGGCAATTTGAAAACATATTAAGGAACGGCCTTATCATTCTGGGGATAATCTTCCTGGCGGCCATTATCGAGGAAGGAAGACGTTTCGGCAGTGATTCCGTATTCTTCTATATCCTCAGCGCAGAGTGGGACAGGGGAGTCCACATTTTCTCCATCTCCGCCTGCTTCCTGATAATCATAGTGTCTATGATCCTTATGAAGATGCTGGGATATGTGGCCTGCCAGATAGCATCCGCCTTCGGAAACAGTGCGGTTACCATGATCCGGCTTTTCTCATCCCTTGTAAGGGTAATAGCCATAGCGGTGGTAGCCATGTACTGCCTCTTCCTTCTCGGTATCGATGCCACCAGGCTTCTTGCATCCGCCGGCATCATGTCGGTTGTAGTGGGACTCGGGGCACAGAGCCTTGTTGGCGACCTGCTGGCAGGGATATTTATCATCATGGAAGGGTCCCTCCATGTGGGGGATTACGTCATGATCGACGGTGTCAGGGGTAAGGTCCTTGAGATCGGCCTCCGCACCACAAAGTACGAGGATGACAATCAGAATATCAGGATAATCTGCAATAACGAGATAAAGAAATTTGCCAATATGTCAAAGAAGTATTCCGTTGTCTATTACAATATCCCGGTGGCATACAATGAGGATTATCCCCGTATCAGGAAGATACTTAACGAGGAATTCCTGAAGATTTATGAGGATAACAGGACATTAAAGAGTATTCCCAGTTGTCAGGGTATTGAAAACTTCGGTGAGAGCTCGGTAGACCTGAGGGTGACCTTTATCTGCGAGGAAAGCAAGAGATTTGCTGTCCAGCGTTTTATGAGGGATGAGATCATGCGGATATTCATGGAAAATGATATCACCATTCCCTTTAACCAGCTGGATGTCCATTTTGATAGAGAGCTTGTGCCGGAGGACAGTATAGAGACTCAGGAGAAGGCTTAAAACGGAGGTAGTGATCCCAATGAGACTTAAGAGAGTATTGATCGCAGCTATAGGTTTTTCATTTGCACTTTCCCTTAATGCGCAGGCGGCAGTTACAACCATGCCTTCGGTATCAAAGGAGATGCTGGATCCGGAGTACTGGCTTGAAGATGTTTCGGAGCCGGATAAGGTCCTTGTTACCCGGGAGGATATAAGGACCTTAAACAGATCCTTTATCACCTGCAAGGACTGCAATATGTACGATCTCTTTTATGAGACCGGCAGCTTTAACGGCAAAGAAGATAACTTAAAGAGATGGAAGTCCGCCATGACGGATCTGGCCATCTATCTTGACGGCGCCCACTATGACGCGGCGGAAAAGACCGTTTCCGGACAGTATGTGATGGAGATCCTTAAAAACGTAGAGGACCCCGGTGCCAAGGAAAAGCAGGAGATAAGGTACGGTATCGCTGTCCGGCAGTCTGATGTAAGGGCTTTCCCCACGGATCTCATAATAGCCGACGATCCCGGGGACAATGATTTCGACAATGTACAGGTTTCAGGCATAAGGCTTGGAGAGCCTGTCACCATCCGCGCGGTGTCTGAGGACGGGAGATACTATCTCTGCCACACTTCCTGCGTGTCCGGCTGGATCCCCTCGGAGGATATAGCTATCTGCAAAGACAGGGCAGAGTGGCTCAAAGCCTGGGACTTCCCTGCGGATAAGGTCATGGTGGTCACTGCGTCCAAGATCACCCTTGAAGAATCAAATACCAGTCCCGAGCTCTCGGGCCTCATGCTCACCATGGGCACTGTCTTAAAGAAGGCAGATCCTTCGGAATACGGGGACCTTGTAACCAACCGTTCCCTTTATTACAACTATCCCGTCTGGATTCCTGTGAGGAATGATAAGGGTGGCTACGAAAAGAGGCTTGCCCTCATTTCCATGCATCACGAGGTAAGCGACGGATTCCTTCCCCTTACCCACAGGAATATATTAAAGCAGGCATATAACAAGCTTGGAGACGCCTACGGCTGGGGCGGCATGCTTTCCGCACCCGACTGTTCATCCTATGTCAGGGATATTTATAAGTGTTTCGGCATAGACCTGCCGAGGAACACCACCTGGCAGTCCGCTATGCCTGTTGAGAAATATGATATTTCCGCCGCTACGGACGAAGAGAAAACTGAATTCTTTAAGGAGCTGGATCCCGGAACCATCCTTTTCCTTAAGGGCCATGAGATGCTCTATCTCGGAAGCAAAGACGGAAAGTGCTATGTCATCAGCTCCTCCAGCTCCATGATGGATCCTGCGGGTGAAGATAAAAAGAGGATAAGGAGCGTCATCATCAATTCCCTTGATGTTAAGCGGGCTAACGGCAAAACCTGGATCTCCGAGCTCTACGAGGCGGCGGTTCCCTATGCGGCCAATAAGGAGAACATAAGCCTGCCCATTTTTGACTCCTCAAAGAATGTAATTAAGAGAAAGCCTGCGGTTTCCGGCAATACCGTGTCCGGCAACGACGCATACGAGGAAATTTCCTTCGATAAGTCCTGGGAATACGGGGACAAGGCTAAGATCACGGAGGGTAAGGCAAGACTTTACCGTTCCGACGCTGCGGACCGCAAAAATGTCACCGTCTGCATCAATGCAGGCCATGGCACCAAGGACGGTACAAGGGTGAAGACACAATGCCATCCCGACGGCAGCCCGAAGATCGTAACCGGCAGCACTGCCGCAGGAGCTACGGAAGCTGCGGCCATCGCAGACGGAACGGTAATGAAGAACGGTGATACAGAGGCTGTAGCCACCCTTAAGGCCGCCATGAAGGTCAAGGATGAGCTGTTAAAGAAGGGTTATGATGTCCTTATGATCCGTGAAACCGATGATGTCCAGCTTGACAACATTGCCCGTACCCTGATCGCCGACAACTATGCCGACGCCCATATCGCACTGCATTACGACTCCACAGATAAGGATAAGGGCGTATTCTACTGTAGTGTCCCTGATGAAGGCGGATACAGGGATATGGAGCCTGTAAAGACTCACTGGAGATCCCACGAAAAGCTGGGGAAGAGCCTGAT
>JAIKXV010000029.1 GCA_024683935.1 Lachnospiraceae bacterium
TTAACCGAATTTGCTTTTCTGAAAAATCAGATTATAAATCTTTCTTATAATAAGGAATTTTCAGGGTTGCATTGCTGTTTGTTTGTCAAAGTGCTTCCGCTTCGGGTTGAAACCCTCTGCAGTGCCCCTATTTTAGGGCAAAAATCACGCCGCCCACGAGCGGCGCGATAGTCATAATATCATTGCATTTCAGATAAGTCAACAACTTTTTCAAGAAAATTTGTATTTTTTCAAAATTTTTGTATTTAGCCGTTTAAACCGCTAATCTTCGCGCAGGGGAAATCACCCCCTCAAAACCCCAGATCATCATTCACCAGAATAACGTGTATCCTTTCAGGATGCCTGGAAAATCTGGTAACGAGAAACTGACAGCAGATCGAGTCCGGAGACTTGCAGTTCATGCAGGAACCGGTCTTTGAGCAGGGGGTATTTAACCCGAAGCGCTGTGCATTAATCGGTGCAGCCACATTTCTTGCGCGCTTTATCGCTCCGTCCACGTCATCACAGACCTTGTTCATCCCTATTATAAAGAGAACCTTCTTCGGTCCCTGGGCTATTGCCGATACCCTGTTGGAATTGCCGTCGATATTTACGATCACCCCGTCTTCCGTGATGGCATTGGCGCTGGAAATAAAGAAGTCCGCATCATAGGTCCTGAGCATCGCTGCTCTCTTATCCTCTTCCCCATCGCGGTCTATAAAGTCATAATCCCCTTTCTTCAAGGCATCTACCAGGCCTATCTCATGGGCGCTCATACATCCGCCCATTCCGATAACGCTCTTTTTCGGAATGAGTTTCAGCGCCTGCTTCAGGGCATCATCCTTGTCCTTGGCATAATACCCGGTCATATTCCTGGACTTAAGCCCCTTTATTACCTCTTTTGCCAACAGCTTGTTTCTCTTGGTAATGTTTTCGTTCATGATTCTCCTTTCTTTTTACTGAACATCCATTCGCCTGCTTCTTCGTTTTCCGCCGCGGGAACCCAGGTACAGTGCGGATTGATACCATAGTGTGACTTCATATATCCTTCAGGATATTCCGTGTAACGAAGTTTCGGTGCCGAATCCTTAAGAACTTCATATATGTCCCGGGAACCTAAGGTGGAACCCGGAAAGCGGACGTTTCGATAACTTACCTTTACTATCTCATCATCCGCCGCATGAATAAGCCACACGGGAATGCTTTTCAGGCACTCAAGATCCTCATCATCCGTAGCCGCGCATATGGGTATTGCCGCTGCGAAAAGCCCGGGATGATCCTTGATAAGCTTCAGGGCGCCGATGCCGCCGGCGCTGTATCCGTATATATAAATCCTGTCCGTATCTATATCCGAATGATCACGGACGAGCTCTGAAATAAGGGCGCATACTTTGCCGCCGCGGGGGCCGGCCCAATGACCCGAAGCCTTCACCTGCGGTGCCAGAATATAGGCAGGGTGCCGTTCCTGCCAGGTATCACGGGCAAAGACCGTTCCGATATCATGCATTTCAAGCTGTGCTTCATTATCATTGCCGAAAGCATCTGCTCCGTGGAGATAAACCACAAGCGGAACCTTCTCACCGCCCTCCGGCTTAAACAGACGGTAAGGAAGATTCCCCTGATATTCAAAACTTCCGTATTCAAACTTTTCGCAGAGCTTGTGATTGCCGGGTGACGGCTTATCCCAATCTTCCGGTATTCTCACGCTTTCACCTCTAATCCAGCTGGATCTCCTGGGTCATGCCCCGGTTCACCAGAACGTATCGGGCCACATTATCGGTAGGTACCATTAGCAGGACAGGATCTTCAAAAAGACCGTCGTAACGGATATTTCCGTTAAAATCAATTATCTCGCAGGTGGAATCGTTATAGATCACCGCTCTTTTATCGCATAGCTGTATATCGGTGTAGGATAGTTCAAAATCCTTATCCATGAGCTGACGCCCGTTCTTTCCGTAAACCACCAGCCGGTACTTATTCCCTCCCTCATCTGAGCGGAATACAAGCGCTGTTTTTTCAGGTCCGAAATAAACGCTCTGTATCTCCTCTTTGATGGAGTTCTCCGAAACCGCCTCGGGCTTCTGGTCGCCGGAATAGAAAACCATACGGTTATCCCCTATTGCCACGGCGCAGTCATGACTTAAGAACTTTATCCTGGGTATTATCACATCCCCGTAGTCATAGCCGCTGACATAGTTATCTATTTCGTTCTGGCCCACATCACCGAAATTATAGAAGGCTACGGATGAGTGGACGCTTCCGGTCTCCCCGTCTACCCGGGTATAGGACACTCCGAGAAGGGTGCCGTCGGGGGAAAGAGCCACGTCAATGGGATAACCGCTTTTTACCATGCTGCACTTTATTCCCGCCAGCTCATTTCCTTCAGCGTCATACAGATTTATTCTGGCCGCCTCGCCGTCTTCCAGCACCACAGCCACAACGCCCTGCCCCGCCACAGAGAAATTCACGATAGGGAGCTTTGTATTGATGTGCGTCTCTTCTCCTGTGCCGCTGACCACCAGGATCTCCGTAGATCCCTCATCAGCCATTGCCACATAGTCATTGCACGTGGCAACCTGCGGATCCTGCATTTCATAGGTGATATTCCACCTGGCCTCTTTCAGACCGTCATAGGATTCCGCACCATCCCGGCTGTATTTCAGGATATGTCCGTTATATGTCAGATATTTGGCCGTATCGGAATCCGATCTCAGGGATTTGCCCAAAATCTCATAGCCTGTGTATGTCTTTGTATCGAAATAATGCTTCGCATAAAGACACGCGCAGGCTATGACTATTATGGCTAAAGCCACGCTCCCGAATATCTTCGCGCGATGGAGCCTGACTTCAGCCTCAAAGTTTTCTTTTTTTTCCTGTCTTACGACATGTAGATCAGGCATATCTTCTCCGGATCAGATCTTTGCCTTTATCTGTTCGTAAATACCATCAGCATCCAGCTTATACTTCTTCATAAGCTCTGACCAGGGGCCGGATTCACCGAATACATCATAAACGCCGATCCTGTGTACGGGTACGGGATGCTTTTCGGAAACAGCTTCTGCTACGGCACTTCCCAGTCCGCCGATAACGGTAGCCTCTTCAACAGTGAAGATCTTTCCGGTTTCCCTGGCTGCCTTGATAACCAGCTCTTCATCTAAGGGCTTGATGGTATGCATATCTATTACACGTGCCTTCACGCCGTCTTTTTCAAGCATATCAGCAGCTTCGAGAGCATAGTTCACTTCCACGCCGGCTGCAATGATGGTCAGATCACTGCCATCCCTTAAGGTGATGCCCTTTCCGATCTCAAACTTCAGCTTGTCGGGCTCATAGAATACAGGTGATGCTGCTCTGCTGAACCTTAAGTAAACAGGTCCCTTATGATCTATAGCTGCCTTTACTGCAGCAAATACCTCGGTATCATCTGCCGGTACTATAACCGTCATACCGGGAATGGTCCTCATAAGAGCGATATCTTCCAGGCACTGATGGGTAGCGCCGTCTTCACCTACCGTGATACCGGCATGGGTTGCTCCGATCTTTACATTGAGCTGGGGATATCCAATGGAATTACGTACCTGCTCAAAGTTCCTGCCCGCTGCAAACATGGCGAATGAACTGATGAAAGGGATCTTTCCGCAGGTAGCGAGTCCCGCTGCTATACCGGTCATATTTGACTCTGCGATACCACAGTCAAAGAACCTGTCGGGAAATGCATTCTTAAATGTCTGTGTTTTTGTAGCGTTGGCAAGGTCAGCGTCCAGAACTACAAGGTCGGGATACTCTGCACCGTATTTTGCCAGCGCATTACCATAGCTTTCTCTTGTTGCGATCTTTTTTACTTCACTCATAGCATGTCGATGCCGCTTTTCAGTCTTCATATCGATACCGCTTATCACCAGCGGCGTTGACCCATTTGTGACGCTCGGCGGCACAAATGAATTTTTGAAAACTCAGCAGCATATCCTCCTCTCTATTTCTTCAATTTTCAAAAATTGGCACCTGCTTTCTCTAAGTCTTCCATTGCTGTAGCAAACTCTTCATCATTGGGCGCTTTGCCGTGCCAGCCTGCTTTATTCTCCATGAATGATACGCCCTTGCCCTTTACGGTCTTTGCGATTATCGCGGTAGGCACATCCTTCACGGTCTTTGCTTCATCAAAAGCCTTCTTTATCTCGTCCATGTTGTTTCCGTTGATATTAATAACATGGAAATTAAAAGCTTCGAACTTCTTGTCTATGGGATAAGGGCTGTTAACCTCATCGATGGGTCCGTCTATCTGAAGACCGTTATTGTCGACTATTACACAGAGATTATCCAGTTTCTTTGCTCCGGCAAACATGGCAGCTTCCCAGATCTGTCCTTCCTGTATCTCACCGTCTCCGCAGAGACAGTATGTACGGTAGGATTTCTTATCGATCTTCGCAGCCAGTGCCATTCCTACAGCTGCGGAAAGTCCCTGTCCCAGTGATCCGCTGGACATATCCACACCGGGGATATGTTTCATATCGGGATGTCCCTGCAGGTATGAGCCTGTATGACGAAGGGTTTCCAGATCCTTTTTCGGGAAATAGCCCCTCTCAGCCAGAACAGAGTAAAGACCGGGTGCATTGTGTCCCTTTGAAAGCACGAAACGGTCGCGGTCTGCTTTTTTGGGATCCTTCGGATCCACATTCATCTCTTCAAAAAAGAGATAGGTAAAGATATCAGCCGATGAAAGGGAGCCGCCGGGATGTCCGGATTTTGCCGCATGCACTGCGGTGATTATTCCCTTTCTGACTTCATTTGCGGTCTTCTGAAGTTCTTTTGTAGTCATTTGTATTTCCTTTCTTTTAAGATTCTTCGCTGTGCCCGGAATGACATTTTTCCTTGCCCGGCTCGGAATTATTATGTTTTATTTCTGTCCGTAGTAAGCGTTTGCTCCGTGTTTGCGGTAATAGTGCTTGTCCTGTACTTCCTGGGGGCACTCCTCAACCTTAGGATTGATGAGTTCCGTACGGGTAGCCATCTTCGCCACCTCTTCCAGGACTACAGCGGTGTGCACCGCGTCCACCGGATCCTTGCCCCATCCGAAGGGTCCGTGGTTCTTGCAGAGAACCGCCTGTACGGCAATGTGATCTTTGTCCTTAAAGTAATCTGTGATAAGGACTCCGGTATTCCTCTCATAGGCCTCGTCTATTTCTTCCTTTGTAAGGCATCTTAAGCAGGGAACCGAACCATAGAAATAATCCGCATGGGTGGTGCCGTAGCAGGGAATGCTGCGTCCGGCCTGTGCCCAGGAGGTTGCCCATGATGAATGGGTATGCACTACGCCTCCGATATCGTCCCATTTTCTGTAAAGCTCTGCATGGGTCTCTGTATCTGATGAAGGATTGTACTTTCCCTCTATCTTTTTGCAGTTCAGATCCACAACAACCATATCGTCGGGAGTAAGCGCGTCATATTCCACGCCGCTGGGCTTTATTACAAAATAGCCGCTCTCCCTGTCGATCCCGCTGACATTACCCCAGGTAAAGGTAACGAGACCGTACTTCGGCAGAAGCATGTTCGCTTCATACACCTTCTTTTTTAGTTCCTCAAGCATTTATTTTCTCCTTTCTATTATAGTCTTCTTCGCTCCCCTTGCCGGGGAAACATCATGTGATAAGGCTCAGAATGTTGAAAAACGATATACCGTGGTGGTATCGTATCTCTCTCCTGCTCCGAAAACAGGTCTCTTAAAGCCTTCCTGATTGGCACTGTTGGGGAAGTACTGGGTCTCGAGACAGAGTCCGCTTCTCTTGCCGTAAACGGCGCCGTTCTTTCCCTTAATATTATCCCTGATGCAGTTTCCGGCATAGAACTGGATACCGGGAAGATCCGTGATAACTTCCATCCTGATACCGGCATTCCTTTCCTCAACTACCGCAGCTACAGAGCCGGGTTCATCTATAACATAATTATGATCGTATCCCTTTGTGCGGTGAAGCTGTTCGTTGTCATCTCCTATACGCTCACCCACCTTATGGAATTCCCTGAAATCAAAAGGAGTTCCTTCAACCGGCGCGATCTCGCCCGTAGGGATTGAGTCAGGCTCAACAGGAGTGTAATTTGAAGCATTTATCTTCATGTAATGCCCTTCAATATTTCCGGCGTCATGTCCGGCAAGATTGAAGTAGGTGTGGTTGGTGCAGTTTATCAGAGTCTTTTTATCCGATACTCCTTCATAGCGGATGGAAAGCTCATTGTCATCCGAAAGACTGAAGGTCACATGCATATCTAAATTTCCGGGAAAGCCGTTTTCGCCGTCAGGGCTGGTGTAGCTCATGGTTACTGCATTTCTGGACTCATCCGGAGCTGCGGTCCAGAGCTTCTTATGAAAACCGTTCTCCATATCACTATGAAGGTTATTGCTGTTTTCATTGACGGGAAGCTGAACCTTTGTTCCGTCGATCTCAAAAGCCGCGCCCTGTATCCTGTTGGCGCTCCTTCCTATGGTCGCACCGAAGAATTCATTATTTTCATAATAGGGATCAGCTTTGTCATATCCGAGAACCACGTCTTTCTCCGCTCCGTTTCTGTCCGGAACAATGATCTCCGTGATGATAGCTCCCAGCTCGGAAACAGTAACGCTCATGCCGTTTCCGTTTGACAGGGTATATGCCGAAATATCCTTATCATCCTTCGTTGTGCCAAAAGCCTTCTTTACAATCTCCATTTCTAAAAATGCCTCCTATGGTGTTAGATTTCAGTCCGTCCCTCCAGGGCACGGAGCAGGGTTACCTCATCTATGTTTTCCAGATCTCCTCCTACCGGCACGCCGCTGGCGATCCGGCTCACTTTTATACCGGTGGGCTTTATCAGCTTGCTTAGATACATCGCCGTGGTTTCGCCCTCAAGGCTGGAATTTGTGGCGATTATCACTTCATCTATTTCGCCGGTAAGCCTCTTCATAAGCTCCTTCAGCTTGATGTCATTGGGCCCTATCCCGAGCATCGGTGAAATGGCTCCGTGGAGTACGTGATAAACTCCCTCGTATCTGCCGGTTTTTTCATAAGCCGCGAGGTCCCTTGAGTTTTCCACAACCATTATAACCCGGTGGTCTCTTTTCTCACTGCTGCATATGGGGCAGATCTCCTCATCGGTCAGAGTGAAGCACTCCCGGCAGTAATGGATGTTTTCCCTGGCGTCCAGAATCGCGTCCGTCAGGCGGTGCACATGCTCCTCCGGCTCATTGATAAGATAAAAAGCCAGTCTGCCCGCTGATTTCGCGCCTATGCCCGGCAGTGCGGACAATTCTTCTATTAGCTTATTGATCTTTCCGGAATACAGATCCATTTACATCAATCCGCCAAGTCCGCCGGTAAACTTGCTCATGGATGCCTGGGAATCCTCTTCCGCCTGCTTCATGGCTTCGTTGGCAGCCGCTACTATCATATCCTGCAGAGTCTCCACATCCTCCGGATCCACCGCCTCGGGTGAGATGGTAACACTCTTTAACTCCTTCTTTCCGGTAACCGTCACGGAAACGGCGCCGCCTCCCGCCTGGGAAGTGTACTCCTTTCCTTCCAGTTCCTTGCTGGCCTCTTCCATCTGGCGCTGCATTCTCTGAGCCTGCTTCAGCATGTTATTCATGCTGCCCGGCATCATGCCTCCGCCAAAGCCTCCTCTTTTTGCCATTAATTGTCTCCTTCCTCTGAATCCTCTAACTCCCCTACTTCCAGACCTTCCAGATTAATGAACTGGCTGAGGTCGGGATAGGTTTCTTCAAATCGGTCTCCGTTGTCCTTTTCAACCACACGGAAATTTACATGCTTTCCTATTATCTTTTCGACCGTCTCCTGGAATACCTGCCGGTTATCCTCGCTCCGGAGCACATTTTCGAACATGTTTCCGAAGCCTATTATCAGGGTGTCCCCTTCCATAGTGGGTTCCGATTCCTGAAGCATGCTGGCCAGGGCTTTGTGGCTTTCCGGCAGTCCCCGGAATATCTTTCCCCAGTTATTCAATACCAGCTTTATATCTTCCGGCAGTGCATCAGGCACCGGCGGTCTCTTTACACTATTTTTTTTTTCATCCCCGGGCACAGCCACAACCTGAACTCCCTCGGCCACCTTCCGCTCGAGATTGGACAGGCGCTGTTTCAGGGAAGACATATCCTCCTCTGTTTCCGGCCGCATCAGCTTGATTATGGCTATCTCCGACAGTACTCTCTTTTCCGGCGCATATCTGATCTCGTTCGACAGCTCGGAGAAGATCCTTATAAAACGCATAAGGGTGTCGGGCCCTGCTTTTTTCGATTCCTCCCTCATTACGGCGAGGGTTTCCGAAGATACGTCTATGACATCTTCCATGTTCTCATCCCGGCTGCCCGCCAGAAGGAGATTCCTTAGATACCAGATAAAATCGGAAATAAATACGCTTAAGTCCCGGCCCTGCATCAGGGTATCTTCCAAAACGGAAATGGCTCCGGTGGTATTTTCGGACAGTATCATATCATAAAGCCGGCTGAAAACAGAAGTATCGACTGCCCCCAGCACTTCAAGGACTTTGTCGTATGTCAGTTCCTCATTCATATGGAAGGCCGCACACTGATCCAGGAGGCTCAGCGCATCTCTCATGGATCCATTGGCGCATTTCGCTATGTACCTTAGCGCCCTGTCCTCGGCTTTTATACCCTCGATATCCGACAGCTCCCTCATCCTGTCTGCCATGGTGTCTATCGTCATTCTCTTAAAATCATAACGCTGACATCTGGACAGAACCGTTATCGGGATCTTGTGAACCTCGGTGGTAGCCAGGATAAATATGATATATTCCGGCGGCTCCTCCAGGGTTTTCAAAATGGCATTAAAAGCTCCGACAGACAGCATATGTACTTCATCTATAATATAGACACGGTACGCTGCGTCTGTCGGGCGGTACTGAACTTCTTCCCTGATCTCCCGGATATATTCAACGCCGTTATTGCTGGCTGCATCCACCTCCACCACATTCATGGAGGCACCCGCCTTTATTGCCCGGCAGCTTTCGCACTCTCCGCAGGGGCTGCCGTCCTCCTTACGGTCGGTACAGTTTACCGCCTTGGCAAAGAGCTTTGCCACAGAGGTCTTTCCTGTTCCCCTGGTTCCCGTAAAGAGATAGGCGTGTCCTATCCGGTTATTTTTGATCTGGTTTTTAAGGGTTGTTACTATGTTGTCCTGTCCCTTGACCTCGTCAAAGGAGTCAGGACGGAATTTTCTGTATAATGCCTGATACATGTATTGTCCTCAATCTCCGATTGCGGACCGCTCCTTAATCTCCAAAGCTGATACCCAGCATCTTTGCTTCCTTGATGATGGCAGCATCGGGATCCAGCTTCTTTAATTTTCCGGCTACATCCTGCAGGGGAACCTTTACTATTTCCCTGTCCTTGTAGCCTACCATGAATCCGTATTCACCCTTGAGGATGAGCTTTCCTGCTTCTGCGCCGAGACGTGATGCAAATACCCTGTCGTAAGCACAGGGGCTGCCGCCGCGCTGCATGTGTCCGGGAACCGTAACCCTGACTTCCTGTCCCGTCTTCTTCTGTATGTCAGCAGCTACCTCATAGGATACGGAGGGATGTACAAGGTTTTCCAGCTTCTTCTTGTATTCCTTCTTGCTGAGCTTAGCGTCCTTTTTGCTGATAGCGCCTTCAGCCACCGCAATGATGGTGAACTTGGATCCGCGCTCTTTTCTCTTATTGATGGCATCTACAACCTTATCGATATCGTAAGGTATCTCCGGGATAAGGATGATGTCAGCTCCACTGGCCATTCCGGCGTTAAGCGTAAGGAAACCAACCTTGTGTCCCATTACCTCTATTATGAAGACTCTTCCGTGGGAGTCTGCGGTTGTATGAATACTGTCTATTACATTTGTTGCTATATCTACGGCGCTCTGGAAACCGAAGGTCATATCCGTGCCCCAGAGATCATTATCAATGGTCTTCGGCAGGGTTACGATATTAAGGCCCTCTTCCCGGAGAAGATTTGCCGTCTTGTGGGTGCCGTTTCCTCCCAGGATCACAAGGCAGTCAAGGTTCAGCTTGTAATAATTGTGCTTCATTGCCTCAACCTTGTCGAGTCCGTTCTCATCCGGCTCCCTTATGGTCTTGAAGGGCGTCCTGCTGGATCCCAGAATGGTGCCGCCCCGGGTAAGGATACCCGAGAAATCATTGCCGTCCAGCATCCTGTAATCTCCGTATATCAGCCCGTGATATCCGTTCAAGAAACCGAAGACCTCCATCTGTTCCCCGCTTGTCGCCATGGATTTAACGACTCCTCTCATTGCCGCATTCAGAGCCTGGCAGTCGCCTCCACTGGTCAGCATACCGATTCTTCTCATAGCATGTACCTCCGTTTTGAAACCCTCTCTATAGTGATATATTATACCGCTATTCAGTATAATATATTTTAACGTAATCGGCAAAAAGCATTATCTGCTTATGTGTTCCGAAATATCATATCTTCTGGGAAGCTGATCCACCGTGTACAGGAAATCGATCGTGTCATTAAGTGAATCTATATCCTCCTGCACGATATCGACGGAATAATTGAATTTCGGGATAAGGGAATTCAGCTGCTCCTTATCAAGCTTCATGTACTCCGCTATCTTTTCCAGAGTCTCATCATCCGTTCCCCTTGCAAGCTCCTCGGCGCCTCTTCTGTAAAGCTCCCTGACTTCCTGCACCAGCCTGGGGTTTTCCCTGACAAACTCCTCATCGGCCACCAGCACGTTTGTCCCGGCAAGTCCGCAGTCAGAGCCTTCTCCGAGGATCTTCGCAATACCCTTATCAACAAATCTGGTAACGCTGGGCTCCCATATGGCTACAGCATCCGCCCGGTGGTTCACCAGCACATTTTCCACATCCTTTGCGGTGATGTTCACGAAAGTGATGTCATCCATCGTAAGACCGCCGCTCTTTAAGAACTTGAACATCATGTTATGGGGCGTGGTGCCTATAACAGTCGCAAAGCGCTTTCCCTTCAGATCCGCAGCGCTTTTCAGCGTGGAATCGGAGGGCACCAGCACCGCATAGGAATCCGCCGCCTGCGCGGCAGTGGCGATTATCACATTCTTCTGTCCGAGGCCTATAGCAAACACGGCCGGCACATCTCCCAGAACTCCTATATCGGATTCCCGGCTGAGAATGGAAGAATTTATCGGCGGGCCGGCATCAAAGCTGTTCCAGCGCACCCTGACATCATACTTCACCATGGCCTGATCTACCCAGCCCTTTTCCCTGGCTACATACAGGGGGATAAAGGCACAGGAGGGCTGTATCGCAAAACGGATCTCCTTTGCCGAAACCCCTTCTATACCTGTGTTTATGCTCGGTTTATTTGCCGCCTTTATCATATTCGGGCAGGCAAAAAGGGGTGTGGCCGCGATCACCAGCGCCAGTATGATACTGAAAATGATTTCCTTTTTCCTCATAAACAGGCCTTTTCCTCAAAGGAAGTGTATCTGGTTCTTTCCTGCGCGTTTTGATTCGTAAAGTGCATCATCCGCACGCTTATATGCGCTGTCTATATCATCATCCCGGGACAGTTCCGTTGCCCCGAAGGAAGCATGTATCCCGTCAAGACCATCCAGCTTCACGCTGTTCAGATCCTGCAGCATCCTGTTCATAAGCGCCACCGCCTCATCCCGGTTCTTTGAACCACGGATAAGGGCAATGAATTCATCTCCCCCGAGCCGTCCCGCAAGACTGCTCTTTTCTTCCAGCGCCCTTTCTATAAAGGACCACTTTTCCGTGAGGTCGATCCCCAGGGTATTTATAACGGAATGACCCGCCATCTGTATGACCTTATCTCCCATCTGATGTCCCAGAGTATCATTAATACTCTTAAAATTATCCAGATCCAGAAGGCAGAGCACCAGATAGTCGCCGTCGCCAAGCTTTCTTATAGAGTCGCCCGCTGCCGAGAAAAACCGGCCCCGGTTCAGAAGGGAAGTCAGCGCGTCAAAGCTGGACTTTACTTCCAGCTCTCTCCTTATCTTGTGATTATTCTGATACAGGATGAACTGGTTCATGCGGACCCGCTGGAATACATAATGCAGCGTAACGGCAAGAGTCATCACTATGATCACATTATATGTGTCGGAATATGCAATGGATATGGCTTTCTGTGAATAGGAAGACAGAAGGAAAACCGCGCCGTACGCAATGAGGACAAAAGACATCCTCAGCATCATATCGATATAGGACAGTGCCACCAGAACCAGCAGTACCGGGAACACCACCGCCGCCATGTACGGCTGGGCTGTAGAGCTCAAAATACTGTAGACCATCAGCAGAACTATATCCGCATATATGGCAATGGTGCTGTATTTTTCCGATATCTTCCTGAAAAATATAAGGAAACACTCCAGCAGAACCGCCAGAATGGTGAAGACGAGATAGAAGGGAACCCTGCTTGTATCCACATCAAAGAGACCTCTTATGGAAAAGATGAGGTAGAGGACACAGTTAAAAATGAACCAGGTATTATTGAAAAGAACGTGGTTCCAGTTATTGGTCCTGATAAGGGAAATACAGTCTTCGTAAGTCCCCTTATCATATCCGTAATAATTAAATCTCGCTATATCCACCCAAACAACCTCCTAAGAACCTACAGTATCCGCTGCAGCCCCTTATCCGGGAAAACGGGCAGATCCCCGGTTTATCGGAGACCGCTGTATATACGGTCCCCTGAGCGGAGGAGAAGGGATTTGAACCCTTGCGCCGTGTTACCGGCCTACTGGTGTTCGAAGCCAGACCCTTCAGCCTCTTGGGTACTCCTCCTGATCCGCCTGAAAATACAGGCGTACTAATGATTATAAAGCTTTGCCGATCAAACCGTCAAGCGCGCGGTAATAACGAGGGGGATTTCAATCATCAATCAGGGGACGGTTCTGTCTCCCCCTGACTGAAAGATTGAAAATTCACGCATCTCTGATACAATGTCAGACAAGTACAGATGAAAGGCTTTAGGACAGGAATTTGTCTGACAAAAGATCGGCACGGAATAAAACCATAGATTTTTCTCTTGAAGAAGGCAGGAAATACGCAGAACGCAGTCTGACCCTCAGCAAAATATGCACCCTGAAGAAAGCGGAAAACCGGGTGATACGGGGAGACAGCCTGAAGATCTGTGAGCTCCTGCCGGAAAACTGTGTGGATCTGATGATAGCAGATCCCCCTTACAATTTAGAAAAAGACTTTAACGGAAAGCGTTATCACGAGATCTCCCGGGAGAAATACCGCTCCTACACCGAAGAATGGCTTAGAAAAACCCTTCCTCTCCTTAAAAGCACTGCATCTGTCTATGTCTGCTGTGACTGGAGATCCAGTCTGGTGATAGGAGATGTGCTCTGCGATTATCTGAAGATCCGGAACAGGATCACCTGGCAGAGGGAAAAGGGACGGGGCGCAAAAACGAACTGGAAAAACAGCATGGAAGATATCTGGTTCGGGACTCTCGGAGATGAATATACCTTTAATCTCGATAAGGTGATGATGCGGAGAAAGGTCATTGCCCCGTACAGGGTCGGCGGAAAGCCGAAGGACTGGGAAGATACGAAGGAGGGGCGCTTCCGCAATACCTGTCCTTCAAATTTCTGGGACGATATCTCGATCCCCTATTGGTCAATGTCCGAAAATACCGCGCACCCGACCCAGAAACCGGAGAAACTCCTGGCCAAGCTGATCCTTGCAAGCTCCAATGAGGGAGATCTGGTCTTTGATCCCTTCGGAGGTTCTGGCTCCACGGCGGTTACCGCAAAGAAACTGAACCGGAGATTCATCACGATAGAAAAAGAGGAGCTGTACTGCGCCTGGGCAGAAAAGAGGCTTGAAATGGCAGAAGAAGATCCGTCGATCCAGGGCTACAGGGACGGGGTTTTCTGGGAAAGAAACACGAGGCCCGAAATCAGTAATCAACCTTCATAAGACATAACCCCTGAGGAGGGGCCGTGGGTCCCGCATTTTTCCGTTCTTTTGAATCTATTATCCCTTCTATTTCACCGGGACTTATCTCTCCGAACCCTACAGACAAAAGGGTGCCTGTCATTATGCGCACCATATTCTGCAGAAAACCGTTCCCGTGGAAATACAGTCTGATATAGGATCCGTTTTCTTCAATGTTTATGGTATCCACCACCCGTACGGTGGATTTTTTCATGCGGGGATTTCCGCAGAACGCCTTGTAATCATGCATTCCCGTCATATGCTCCGCAGCTTCCCTCATAAGATCCGTATCCGGTTTCTTATCGATAACGGTAACATACTTTCTGTCAAAAACGGGCTTTCCGGCGCCATACCATAGTGTATACCTGTATGTCTTCCCCTTTGCCTTGAAGCGGCTGTGAAATCTGTCCGCAGCTATACGAATATCATTAACACTGATATCTTCCGGCAGGTAGGTATTCATATAGGCCTGTATCTCCTCCGGGGATTTCTCCGTATCCAGCAGAACATTGCAGGTCATGGCCCTGGCATGCACCCCGGCGTCTGTACGACCGGCGCCGATAACAGTCACGCTTTCTCCATCCGGAAGCTCCAGCATCCGGTTAAGCACGGTTTCCAGCTTGCCCTGTATGGTCATATCCGTATTCGGCTGGTGTTCCCAGCCGTAATATCTGCTGCCGTCATAGCTCACGGTCATTTTATAATTCAGTCTGCTCATGAGAACTTATGATATACTATTTTTATGCGGCTTGCAAAAATAGATGCAATAAGAGGGATAACCCTGATAAGCATGATACTGTATCACGCAGCCTGGGATATCGTTTATATTTTCGGACATGATATTCCATGGTACAGGAATAATCCCGGCTTTATATGGCAGCAGAGTATCTGCTGGACCTTTATACTGCTGTCCGGTTTTTCCTGGTCTTTAGGAAAGCGTCACCTTAAACGGGGATTGACGGTATTTCTGTGCGGTGCGGTCATCACCCTTGCCACTGCATTATTTATGCCGGAAGACGTCGTGTGGTTCGGGATCCTGACCTTTATGGGATCCGCCATGCTTCTCACGATCCCCCTTGATAAGTATTTCCGGATCCGGAGCAGGACCGGCGGAATAACGCTGATGATCTGCGCCATCATCCTTTTTTTCCTTACAAGAGATATAAATACCGGATATCTCCTTAATATCCGCCTGCCGCAGTCGCTTTATTCAGATTACTTTACAGCCTTTCTCGGTTTTCCTCCGGCCGGCTTTTTTTCAACGGATTACTTTTCCCTGATACCCTGGTTCTTCCTGTATCTTGCCGGATACAGCCTGTATTTCATTTTACCGGTCGGAAATAAGGAGCATCCCCTTACCAAAGCCCTGACGGGAAGCATCTGTCCGCCGCTGGAATTCATCGGAAAGCATACGCTCATTATCTATATGCTGCATCAGCCGGTGATATACGGGGTAATGATGCTGATTTCGTCATTCCGGGCGTTCTAAAGACCTTTCGGCTCCATGACCCAACGGATGACAAACAAAATTACATACAAAATTACATACAAAAGCTTTTCAAACACACAAAAACAGCGGAGCAGTAAGCGCTCCGCCGTAAATTTTACTTATATACTGAGAAGTTCAGATCATCAAAGCTTGGGACCTGCTGCAACAAGCGCCTTGCCTGCGTCGTTTCCTTCGTACTTCTTGAAGTTCTTGATGAACCTTCCCGCAAGATCCTTTGCCTTCTCTTCCCATTCGGAAGCGTTTCCGTAGGTATCTCTGGGATCAAGGATTCCAGGGTTAACTCCGGGAAGCTCTGTGGGTACTTCGAAATCGAAGTAAGGGATCTTCTTTGTGGGAGCCTTCAGAACGTCGCCGTTAAGGATAGCGTCGATGATTCCACGGGTATCCTTGATGGAGATTCTCTTACCTGTGCCGTTCCATCCGGTATTAACGAGGTAAGCCTTTGCTCCGCTCTTCTCCATTCTCTTAACCAGCTCTTCACCGTACTTTGTAGGATGAAGCTCAAGGAATGCCTGTCCGAAGCAGGCTGAGAAGGTAGGTGTGGGCTCTGTGATTCCGCGCTCGGTTCCTGCAAGCTTTGCAGTAAATCCTGACAGGAAGTAGTACTTGGTCTGCTCAGGTGTAAGGATGGATACGGGAGGAAGTACTCCGAATGCATCCGCTGAAAGGAAGATTACGTTTTCAGCTGCCGGACCTGAAGAGATCTTGTTTACATTCTTTGCGATCTTCTCGATGTGCTCGATAGGGTAAGAAACACGGGTATTCTCGGTAACGCTCTTGTCAGCGAAATCGATCTTTCCGTTTGCATCAACAGTAACGTTCTCAAGAAGAGCGTTTCTCCTGATAGCGTTGTAGATATCAGGCTCTGACTCCTTGTCGAGGTTTATAACCTTTGCATAGCAGCCGCCCTCGAAGTTGAACACGCCGTCATCATCCCAGCCGTGCTCGTCATCACCGATAAGGAGACGCTTGGGATCTGTGGAAAGGGTGGTCTTTCCTGTTCCGGAAAGTCCGAAGAAGATAGCTGTGTGCTTACCTTCCATATCGGTATTTGCTGAGCAGTGCATGGAAGCGATGCCCTGAAGAGGGAGATAGTAGTTCATCATGGAGAACATACCCTTCTTCATCTCTCCGCCGTACCATGTATTGATGATAACCTGCTCACGGCTTGAAATATTGAATGCCGCACATGTCTCTGAACGGAGGCCGAGCTCCTTATAATTCTCAACCTTTGCCTTTGAAGCATTGTAAACTACGAAATTGGGCTCGAAGCTTGCAAGCTCTTCATCTGTGGGCTGGATGAACATGTTCTTTATAAAGTGAGCCTGCCATGCAACCTCCATGATGAAACGAACAGCCATCCTGGTGTCCTTATTGGCTCCGCAGAAAGCATCCATAACAAAAAGCCTCTTGCCGGAAAGCTCCTTCTTTGCGATCTCCTTAACTGCCGCCCAGGTCTCCTCTGTCATTACATGGTTGTCATTATGATACTCTTCGGAATCCCACCATACGGTGCCCTTTGAATTCTCATCCATAACAATGTACTTATCTTTAGGAGACCTTCCGGTGAACTCACCTGTCATAACGTTAACCGTATCAAGCTCGGTCAGAACGCCCTTGTCGAAACCTGTAAGATCGCTCTTCATTTCCTCGTCATAAAGAAACTCGAAAGACGGATTGTGAATGATCTCTGTTACACCTGTGATGCCGTACTTGGTTAAATCAATAGCTGCCATTTTTTACCTCTTTCCTTTCTATTATTTATCACGCCTTAAACCGCGTAAAACACGTTTTGCGGTATTTCGGAAAAGAATACCGGATACTCCGTCAAGGGTATCACGTCCTATTATATATTTTTTTTTCATTTCTGCAACAGAAAAAACGACTTTATATCAAAACAATTGACCTGTAATAAAAGACCTGCAATAGAAAAGCGGCTGACCCGGAGCGCATGTCTCGTGTCAACCGCCTGTTATGAGGTTTTCTTTACCATAATAGTTTTTCTGCCCTTTCCATTGCATACATGTCTTCTATTTCAGGTAATGCGTGTTCATAAGTGTCTCTGTCGGGTGCCTTTTTCTTTGCCTGTCTTTTCACCTCCTGTCTCTTTTTTGCCTTCAGCCTTTCCTCGAACTCATTGTCGGGTGAGGATCTGGCTGCTACGCCAACTGCCGCTACCACATTCATCGGCGGTGAATACCTGACCGCCGGATATGGCGTGTACTGTGTCACCATGATCATATGCTCACCTCCTTGTGCTACAAATGACCTGCCTTTATCTACTGTTTATATCGGCATTTTCCGTTAAAATATTACCTCCGGACGGGGTCAGGTTTATTAAATTCTTATTAAGATATTTCAAAGAGTTTCAGGACTTCTCCGGTATTATCCGCAAAGACGGAAGCCCCGTGTTCCTCAAGGTATTCCCTGCTGCGGAAGCCCCAGGTAACGGTGATGCAGTCCAGTCCCGAATTTTTCGCGGTAAGCAGATCTATTTCCGAATCTCCTATATAAACGGCATCTTTTTTCTCCATCCCTAGTTCGGAGAGGATCTTCAGTGTCATATCCGGTGCGGGCTTCCGTTCGATCCCCGGCTGCTCTCCCATGTAAACATCGAAGAGTCCGTTAAACAGCCGCTCGGAAAGGGCGACTACGGAATCATTTGGTTTATTGGAAACCACCGCTGTTTTTATCCCGGCTTTTTTCAATGACTTCAGCAGTTCGGTTATGCCGGGATACTCCCGGGTTTTGATGTCGTTATGCGTAGAATAGTAGGGCCTGTATATCTCCAGGGCTTTTGAAACCAGTTCCTCGTCGATACGTGGCGAGATATCATCTTTTTCCGTACCCACCCTGAGAAGCTCCCGGCCGGACGCCATGCCTTCCGCCAGTGCGAAGGCTCTGGTAATGGCGACTTTGATCCCGCTTCCAAAGAAAAATTTTGAATCCTCCACCGTAAAATCATCTCTGTAGCCGAGGCTTCCCAGAGCGTGATTTATCGCATCGGTAAGATCTCCTGCCGTATCCAGTACCGTTCCGTCCATATCAAATATCGCTGCTTTGTATTTCATCAGATCTCCTTTTCTGAAACTCTTTTTTTTCCTTCAGCAATTATAAGCCGTTTTATTGTATTTCTGTCAATCTTTTATTGCATATACAGCCCTGATAAATTAAAATAGATTTACTTTTTATTTCATTCGTGCCCAAGGAGGTGTATCACATGAGAAAACTTTTCGCAAAAGCAAATTTATCTTTTATGATAGCCATGCAGTTACTTGTTCTGCCTGTTGTAATCTGCCTTGTGATCTCCCTTGTCCTCATGGGCAAGGAAATGAACAGCACCTACCAGGATGCGGAAACCCTGTATTTTGACACACTCTATCAGGTAAACAGCAAGCTCGTAAATGCTGACAGGGACTTCTATCAGGCCATGAACGCCGCCCAGCAGTACATGAGCATTACCCAGTCCGACGGCGATCTTCCTCCTGATATGGTTCAAAGCCTTCTTGCAGACCGGGTTACAGATTATAATGATAATCTGGCACAGACTATTGAAAGGGTGGATGACGCTACAGAAATCGCAAGAACCCATCCGGATCTGTTTACCGGCACTCCTTTAGACGGGAAGACTTTCGAAAACTATGCTGCCGAATTCCACGCCAACTATGATAAATGGCTCACTGTATATAACTTCCAGACCGGCGAAGGCGATCTCACCGCATTTAACGAACAGTTCAGCGTTACAAGAGATTCCATCTCCAATATGACAGACATAGTGGAGGCATGGGCAGAGGCTTCCGAAAAAGCCGAAAAGGCCGAGATCAGAAAGAACATAACCACCATAAGCATTATATTCGGCATTATCGTGGTTCTTATGTACGTCTGCATAACCGTGATCGCTAAGGCTCTTTCAGACGCGATCAAGCGTATCGCAGGTTCCATTGACAATATGTCCCGGGGTGATTTCGTCACCGAACTGGAAGTTGAGTCGCCGATAAAAGAATTCCGGAATATTGCCGCTTCTTCCGAAAACATGAGACAGAGTCTCCATTCGGCTCTGGAAAAGATCGTCGGAAGCGCGCGTACGGTTGATGACAGCGCTGCCGAAGCCAAGAGCAGGATCTCCGACAGCCAGAGAGTTACCGCTGATATCAACCAGGCTGTTTCAGATCTCGCTAACGGTGCAACCGCCATGGCAGGTGATGTACAGTCCACTTCCGATATCACGATAAATATCGGAAATGCTGTTGAAACAGTTCTTGAAGCCGCTAATTCCAACCTGGAGAACGGACGGAACGTCATCAACGAATCTACCCGTGTTCAGGGCGAGCTTGGCGAACTCATGACCTCCGGGCAGAATACCAGGGATAAGGCAAATCAGGTTTATGAATCCGTTAATGATACGGCTGCCGTTGTGGCACAGATAAGCCAGTCTGCCGAACTCATCATTTCCATCGCAAACCAGACCAACCTCCTCGCGCTCAACGCTTCCATCGAGGCCGCAAGAGCCGGCGAAGCGGGCAGAGGATTTGCGGTTGTTGCTGATAATATCAAGGGACTTGCCGAGGAATCAAACAGCGCTGCCAATGAGATCACAGGCATGCTGAAGCAGATCACCGATCTTTCCGAGCAGAATAAATCCCTTACCGAAGACATCCGGACAGCTACGGAAGAAGAGGCGAATGCCCTTAACAATATGCATGCTTCCTTTGAAGAAATGCTCAATCTGCTGCGTGAGACAGAAAACGGCAATAAACAGATCGTAAGCCTCGTTGAGACCCTCGATAACGACAAGGATTCCATCCTTAACTCTGTTGAATCCCTGTCCTCCGTTTCCGAGGAGAACGCAGCATCTACCCAGGAAACCAGTGCATCTCTTTCCATGCTGGATTCCAATATGACTACTGTTGTGGAGCAGGCTGATAACCTTAAGGAAATTGCTGCCGAACTGAGAGAGAACGTCAGCATGTTCACCATTTAATATGCAGTTTAGCGAATCATATTATAAAGATCCGTATCTTTTCGAATACGATACAGAAGTAAAGAGCTGCAAAGCCGTAAAACACGGCTTTGCGGTTTCTTTATGTGACACGGTATTTTACCCCGAGGGCGGCGGACAGCCGGCGGACCGGGGTATTTTCAGGCTTGAAAACGGCGAAGAGATCAGGGTTCTGGATGTACAGAGAAATGAAGAGGATGAAGTCCTGCATTATACGGATACTCCGATTCCCGAAAGAACCCCGGTTCATGAAGTCGTAGACCGGGATTTCCGTTTTTCGCTTATGCAGAACCACACGGGAGAGCACATAGTGTCCGGCCTGATACACCGTGCCTTCGGCTATGAAAACGTGGGCTTTCATATGTCGGATGTGATAACCATAGATATTTCCGGGGAACTTAGCAGAGAACAGGCCGCAGAAATAGAGAAAAAGGCAAATCGTATCATCTGGGAAAACATCCCGGTTGACATAATATTCCCGGAGGATTCCGAACTGGACTCCCTTGATTACAGAAGCAAGAAGGAATTAAACGGAAAGGTGCGGCTTATCGACATAGAAAAAGCCGATCTCTGCGCCTGCTGCGGGCTTCATGTAAAGCGGACCGGCGAAATAGGACTGATAAAGATCCTGTCCCTTATCCGCTATAAAGGCGGTGTGCGTATCGAGATGGTATGCGGAGACAAGGCGCTGCGCAATTACGAGGACAGCCACGATACCGTCACCGACCTGAAAAATAAGCTTTCCGTGAAACCGCATGAATTGACCGATGCGGTTGACCGCCTTATGGCTGAATCTGCGGAAAAATCCATGCGGATAGCAAACCTGAATAACCGCTATTTCGAAATGCGTATCCGGGAACTTGAAGCGGAAAACGGGATGATACTGACCGTGGAAAATGATCTCGATACGATAGAGCTCCGGAAATTCTGCGATGCCCTGAATAAGTCAGGGAAAGCCGGGGTTTCCGTAGTCCTTAAATCCATTGAAAATGAAAAAGAGGCTTTTCAGTACGTGATCGCGGGAACCGACCACGATATGAAAAGCCTGTCAAAATCTCTTAATGAAGCCTTAAACGGCAGGGGCGGAGGTTCAAAGGAAATGATTCAGGGAACCTTTTACTCCGGCCTTGATGATATCAGACAAACGGTATTCAGCCTCTTCCGGTAACGAGGTCTGCCACATAGACGCCGCTTGCCGAAGCGTGTGACAGGGAGTGGGTTACACCGCTTCCGTCTCCTATCACAAACAGATTCCTGTAATCCGTCTCTAAATTCTCGTCCAGCACAACCTCCATGTTGTAGAATTTTACTTCCACTCCATAGATAAGGGTATCCTCATTGGCAGTACCCGGAGCCACGTTGTCCAGGGCATGGAGCATTTCTATAATGGAATCTAATATCCTCTTCGGAAGTACCAGGCTCAGATCGCCGGGCGTTGCCTTCAGTGTCGGGCGGACAAAGCTCTCGTCCACTCTCTTCTGATTGGTTCTGCGGCCTCTTTCCAGATCTCCGAGACGCTGCAGTATAACGCCGCCGCCAAGCATATTGGAAAGCCTTGCTATGCTTTCTCCGTATCCGTTGCTGTCCTTAAAGGGAGCTGTAAAGTGCTTTGCCACCAGCAGCGCGAAATTCGTATTGTCTGTCTTCTTGTTCTCGTCCTCAAAGCTGTGGCCGTTAACGGTCACAATGCCATTGGTATTCTCGCTGACCACGATACCGTGGGGATTCATACAGAAGGTACGAACCTTGTCTTCGTAGAGCTGGGTCCTGTAAACGATCTTTCCTTCATACAGTTCGTCCGTGATATCGGAAAAGATCTCTGCGGGCAGCTCGACCCGGACACCGATATCCACTCTGTTTGAAAGGGTCTTTATCTTCAGGCTTTCACATACGGATTCCATCCACTTGGAACCGCTTCTGCCCACGGAAATGATACATACGTCTCCGTCAGCATAGCCTTCTTTTATAGTCTTTTCCGCGTCTCCGCTGAAATGTACGCGGTAGCCGTCGGTATTGATCTTTTCTTCGAGGCTTTCGTCCTCCGAAGTTTTCTCCCTGTCAGCGCCGAGAACTTCAATGCTCTCGATCCTGGTATTAAAGAAGAAATCCACCTTATCCTTCAGCTCGGCATACAGCTTCTCAAGGACTATGTAGTTGATATCCGTCCCGAGATGCCTTACGGATGCATCAAGAAGATGCAGGCGGTTCTGCATGCACTTTTTCTTAAATGCCGTTCCTGCTGTGGAATAGAGCTTTGTTCCCTCTCCGCCGTGGTCCAGATTTATCTTGTCCACATAGTGCATGAGCTCCAGGGCTTTTGTACGCCCGATGTGCTCATAGAGAGTACCGCCGAAGTCATTTGTGATATTGTACTTTCCGTCGGAAAATGCTCCGGCACCGCCAAAGCCCTGCATGATGGAGCAGCTGTCACAGTGAATGCAGCTCTTTATCTTATCTCCGTCAATGGGACACTTTCTTCTGTCCAGACTATGGCCGGCATCAAAAACAGCAACCTTAAGGCCGCTGTTCTTTTTCATTAATTCATATGCTGAGAAGATCCCTCCGGGACCTGCCCCTATTAATAATACATCATATTTCATACTGCCGGCGACCGGAATCGAACCGGTACGGGAATCACTTCCCACGGGATTTTAAGTCCCGGGCGTCTGCCAGTTCCGCCACGCCGGCATTTCTGCACCACAAAAGTATCCTGTGACTCAGAACCTAATGAAATATAGCATAATTATGCCTTATATGCAAGTTATTTCCCGATTATCACCGCTTCATACGGACGAAGCGTGCCGATGACGGGAGCTTTTGCATCCTTTTCATCATCATAGCTGGAGCAGAGGATCTTTTCTCCCTCTTCTTTGATCCCCGCCTGCTCCTTATCATAGACCGCTTCTTCCCCGGTAAAGTTCACAAGGATCACGAGCCGGTCCGTATCATTTTTCCGTTCAAAAGCATATATCTGCCCGATGTCCGGAAGTAATTCCTGATAGGTTCCGTTCCGCAGCACCTCTTTTTCCGCGCGGAATGCTGTAAGCTTCCTGTACCAGGAGAGCACAGACCCGGTATCTTTGCCCTCTGCTTCGGCGTTTTCCGTCTTATAATCGTCATGAACCGGCAGCCAGGGAGTTCCGGTCGTGAAACCGGCCTGATCGCTGTCATCCCACTGCATGGGGGTACGGGCATTATCCCGGCTGTACCGGTGAACACAGTCCAGAGCTTCCTCTTCCGAAAAGCCTTCCCGGATCGCCGTTTCATACTGGCTGTATGAATTCAGGTCGTTATAATCATCTATGGAATCCCAGGCAACATTCTTGTATCCCAGCTCCTCTCCCTGGTAAATAAAGGGCGTTCCGCGGAGGGTCAGAAGCACGGTTCCCAGAGCCTTTCCCGCAAGCACGGGATCCGCATCCTCCGGGAAGTAATGGTCGATGGAGCGGGGCTTGTCATGATTTTCAAAGTATATGGGGTACCAGCCGTTGTCTGCGGTAGCCTTCTGGCTGTCAGTCAGGGCTTTCTTCAGGTCGCTCAGCTCCCATGAAGCGGCTTTGCACCATATTTCTCCTCCCGCAAACTCCATATTGGTGTGGCTGAATTCGAATATCATATCAAAGACGCCTTCACTGCCGACCCAGTATTTCAGATCCTCGGGTCCGATGCCGTTTGCTTCCCCGACCGTAAAGACATCCTTTCCTTCTGTCACATTCTTCTTGAATTCCTTCAGGAAATCCAATATGCCGTCCGTGTTCACGGTCATTTTGTGTATGTCTGCCCTTCCTTCGACGTCATCCGCCGGCCCGTCAGCAAAGTCCGCCGGTTTTTTGATATAGGGGATGGCATCCATACGGAATCCCCCGGCACCCTTGTCGATCCAGAAATTTGCTATGTCATAAAGTGCCTGCCTTACTTCGGGGTTTTCCCAGTTAAGATCCGGCTGCTGTGAAGCAAAGGTGTGGAGGTAGTACTGTTTACGGCTCTCACACCAGGTCCAGGCAGATCCGCCGAAAATGCTCCTCCAGTTATTCGGCTCACTCCCATCCGCCTTGGCATCTCTCCAGATATACCAGTCACTGTATTCAGTATCCCTGCTCTTTGCGGATTCAATGAACCATTTATTCTGATCCGAGGTATGGTTATATACCAGATCCATTACAATACGGATGCCTTTTTCATCAGCTTCCTTTATCAGTGCATCCATATCCTCCATGGTCCCGTAATGCGGATTTATGGCATAATAATCTGCCACGTCATATCCGTTATCCTTCATCGGCGAAGCGTAAACCGGAGTAAGCCATACCGCACCCACACCCAGGTTTTTAAGGTGGTCCAGTCTGGAGCGTATGCCGTTCAGGTCACCATATCCATCGCCGTTGGAATCCTGAAAGCTGTTAACATATATTTCGTAAGCATTTGTACTCTGCCACCACAAAAGTCCGTCCTCCGTTTGAGAAGCTGTAGTCTGTTCTGCCGGTTTGCCCGTAACATCTGATAGTTTCGAACACCCTGTCAGCGCTATGGCTGACGCACAGAAAAGTGATATTAACGTCTTAGTTTTCCTGGTCAATATTCTCTCCATTTTTCACTCTTTATGTGCCGTGATTATCGTATAGCTGCTGGGGGGCCTCCGGAACGGCCGCCACCACCATGGCCACCGTCCCTGCCATGATCACCGCTGTCCGTCCTGCTGCCGTTATCTCCGGGATTTCCTCCGTCATGAGTCTCATTTCCTCCTCCATCAGGCGGATTAACTGTATCAGGGGGATTACCTCCGCCGCCATCAGGCGGATTTCCGGCATCCGGAGAATTGCCTCCATCATCAAAACGATCGTTATCGTTGCCAGGCGGATTACTGCCACCGTTATCCGGCGCGGACGGGACATTTTCCGGGGAGTAGTTTGGAATGACTGACGGAACCTGCGTACCGTTCGAATCCTGCAGAATATCCGACGGGGGCTCAACTATTCCCGGATTCCGATTATCCTGCCGGTTCTCTGCAGGCGTTTCCGGCTTCTTCTCATCTGGCTGCTTAGCAGCCTCTTTCTTTTCATCCGCATCCTTATTTTCCCTTTCATCCGGGATAGTATCCTCCGTATTGCTTTCTGCCGGATCACTGTCGGGTAATGCCTCTTCTTCTGAAGGTATCTCATATGAAGGCACCGTTTCATGGAGTTCTACCGGGGGCTGTTCTGAAGGCTGCAATGCAGTATCCATATTGTCTTCCGCCGGCTCTTCCACACTTTCTTTTTCATTATTCGAATCAATGGTGTCATGGATGAGGTTAGAAACATAAGCCACATCTTTTCCGGCAAGGTCTTCCTCAAGACCCCTTAAGATCTTTTCTTCATTTTCATCCGTTGAATTGATCTCCACAACTTTTCCGTAAATATTTACGCCAAGGGATACCGAAGTCCCGGAGGAAGCCGGAACGGTCCTGACCGGACATGCATAACTTACCATTGCTCCCGAAAGCATAAGTGTCGCCAGGCAGGCAGCAGCTGAATAAGTAAAGCGGCGGTGGAATAGTATTGCAGAACGCTTCTTTACAGATTCAGCTGCCTTTTCCCCGGCATACTCATTTTCGAGCAGCTCCAGGACTGTTCCCTGCTCATAACCCTTGTCCTCAATATGGCACAAGCTTCCGTCCTTCAAAAGTACTGCAGCTTTATTCTCTTTTATCTTTAATACAACTGCTCTCATTTAATCCAAAAATGCTCCTATGCCTTCGTAATCTCCATCCTTCACGAGTATCGAAGCCAGTATATATTTTCTGTGCCTGTCAAAAGTTTTCCTGTTCATGCTGCTTCTTAAAAGCATTTCTTTTACAGGAAGGCTCTTTTTCTTCCGGAAAAGCTCTGTTAGCGGCGGCGGATCAAAAAACCGCTTTATCAGATCTGTGCAGGCCGTTTTTGTTTTTTCAGACTTCGGGGAATACTCAGGTAGTTCAAAAAGTTCAATACCGTATTCCGACAGTTCCTGCTCCAGGGCTTCAATCTCGTATTTTAAATTGTGGTCAGTGTAAACTGCTGTCTTACGGTTCAGTTCTTCCCTGAGCTTTATGCTGCCGGGATCTTCGTAATCCACATCTCCTGAAAAAGAAGCGGGGTCTGTAAGGAGCTCCCTGTCTCTGTAATTTTTCTTTCTGACATCATCCAGTATCCTGCTTCTTATGACACGTGCGGCATAATTCCAGAAAGGACCCTTATCTTCGTCATAAGAATCAACCGCCTCCGAAACAGCAAGCATAGCAACGGAAAACTCATCATCACTGTCCGAAACCGTGCGTTTTAATATATGCGCCGTAAGGCGCAGAATGTGTGTCTGCTCCGAACTCAGAAACAGATTCTTCTTTTCTACGCTTTCTTTCGCCCTGACCGCTCTATAGTTTTCGTCAGCCCTGTTATCATTCATATAACGATTATAACATTATTTCATGTATATTAGTACGTCAACAGTCCCTGGATTTTTGGGGGTATAAAATATTATTTCTTTTACCCCGAAATCCGGACTGCTCACTCCGTATTACAGATCAACGAAAAACTGTTACGGAGGTTTCACATGGATAAGATGATCAAAAAACTGCTTGTTGCACTAATTACAGCATCACTTACTTTTACCGGCACATCACTCGCCATATTCGCAGAGGAAGTCCCGGACACGGACATCTCAGAAACTGTGTCCGGAGATGATTATACTGTGACTGTTGATGCGAATGACGATGACTCTGTGACTGTCGGTACGGATGACGATGACTCTGTGACTGTCGGTACGGATGACGATGACAGGATAATAGAAGAACCCATATCCATCAATAAGGTAAGGTCCCTTACAACTACTAGATCTGCCTTATCAGGAACGGTGATCCTCACCTTTGACGGAACGGATATATCAGCCTCTGACGGTAATACTTACACTGCGGTGCAGGATTCTGACGGGGATTATTATCTGGAAATCCAGGATGGAAACTATGTACTCAAAGGAACAGCAGAAGGTATTTATCTATCTGTATCAAACGGATCTACTGCAGACATCGAACTTAGTATGCTTACAGTAAATAATGATGGTGTTAAAAGCGCATTTATTACAGCCGCAAAATCCACCACTGTAAATATCAGCCTGAGCGGCGTATCAGAAGTAAATGGCGGTGCCGGCTTCGTATCGCAAAAGAAAAGCTCGACTCTTAATATATCCGGCAGCGGCTCCCTCACCGTAGACAGCCCCACGGAAGACGCTATCAGAACAAAGGGAACCATGAATCTTTCAGGCGGAAAGCTCACGCTCTCAAACTGTCTTGAGGACGGAATACAGGCTGAGGATCTTTATATTTCCGGCGGAATCATAAACATAGATACATACTATGCAGATGCTGCAACCGGATATTATGCAAAGGGTCAGTACTCGGCCGGCAGCTCTACCGCAAGCAATTACCTCTGGGAGTCCGGAGATACCATAAAGTATGAACGTATTAACGTCGACGCCGGAAGTCATAAGGGTATAAAGGTCGGAACCAAGGCAAAAACGTATGTTTTCAGTGACAGTGGCGGAGCCGTCTCTCCGGAAAGTGCCAGCGGCACCCTGAATATCAGCGGCGGCTCCATTAATATAGACACCAGAAGAACGGGATTAAAGGCCAATTCTCTTTCAACTTCCGGATATACTGCAACATCTACAGGTGTATATATTATCGGTGCTCCCGATGATGCCATAAGCAGTAATAATGATATGGTCATAAGCGGCGGAGAGATATCCCTGTATTCTGCCGATGACGGCCTGGCAGCAATGAACAGCCTTTCTATCAGCGGTTCTGCCGCTGTTAATATATATTCCGCATACGAAGGGATCGAAAGCCGGACCGTAAATATCGGTTCCTCCGGAAATCCCGTTGTAAATATATGGAGCTGTGACGACGGCATCAATACTTCAGGAAAAACCCTTACCTACACTTATGACAGTTATTCAGGATATGAATCTGACGAGGAGACAGGCTACACGAAGAAAACAGTATCCACAACCACCGGTAATGATCTGACGGTAAACGGTGGAACAGTAAAGGTATATATCGATTCTAACGGAACAAAGACCGCCTCTTTACCGAATGGAAGCCTTTCTGCATTAAAAACAGTGATTTACAGATCCTCCGGTGACGGTCTGGACTGTAACGGAGCATTGACGCAAAACGGCGGTGAAATCTATGTTTACGGACAGTCTTCAGGCGATAACTCTCCAATAGACGCAAATGACGGCTTCACTTTTAATTCCGGAGCAAAAGTTGTCGGAGCCGGAACGGACGGCATGAATGAAGCAGCTCCGAAAAATGGCAGCGGCAAATACATCACATACGGAAGTGGCGGTAATGCTACGGGTAGTAATCCTCCTGCAATGCCGGACGAAAATATGATGACCACTAACAGCAATGATACGGAGATGGGGCTGGATTCAACAGGAAATGAAGGTACCCCGCCCGTTATGCCCGGTGCTAACAACGGCAACACTCCGCCCCAAATGCCGGGCGGTGATGAGACTCGGGGAACTTTCAATGCAGGGCAGTACTGGGTTGTAACCGACAGTAACAATATAGTTGTAGACTCCGGAAAGCTGGAGTATTCAGGATCATTCATCGTATATGGTTCGCTGCTTATAGAAAACGGATCATACACTCTCTCGGTTTCAGACACAGATCCCGGGATCGGAAATACTTTTACGACTGTAAATGCAGCCGGAGATACCGTTCCTGTATCAGGAAGTTTTATGATAGGTAATAACGAATATGTGTATTCATATACCGGCAGCGTGAGTTATAACGGCTTAAAGACCGGTCCGGATGTCTTTAGGATAAACGGACAGGAAGCAGGCACCGCCCTAAGTGGAAATGTGATCTTTAAAAAGATACGCTTAAAACAGAATAAAAATGTCGGTGAAGCATATGCCATACCGGTATTCAGGGCCGCTCGCGGCTCGGATTCTTCCACAAAAAAGGCTGTACGGACGATCAACAAATACTTTAAGTCCAATCCGCTGACCTTCAATATTACCGCCTGCGGACTAACAGACAAAACACTTAGCGGGAGTGCTGCATACAATAGCAAACGCGATAAATGGAGCTTTAATCTGAAAACAGATACCGGCGCCTCAAAACTTATAAAGCTGAAGTACAAAAGAGACTTTACTGTTGTCGAAGATTCATATGATGCGGAAAAAGGTACTGTATTGATACAGGGATGCGGCAATTACTCAGGTTTGTCGGAACTGTCCGGAATAAATGAGAAATGACCATTTCACAAATTGATCACAAGCCGGACAAAAAATGAACATGGATTACTGATAACCTTTTGCATTATCAGATGTAACACTTAAAACAGGAGGATAAAGATGCATATAAAAAGCACATTGATGAAGGCAGCCGGGTTATTAACGATCCTGTCTCTTACGGTGATTTCAGGCGGCTGCGGTACTGCAACGGTTAAATTAGCTTCTGGAACAGACAGTAAGCTTATAGAGAACAGCTCTGACGGAGAACACGCAATAACAGCAGACGGAGAAGATGACAGCTATATCGGCACAAAGGTCAGAAAGACCGGCAAATCTGAAGGCGATGAGGCAGATTTCTACGGAGAGAATTCTGCGATCTTTGCAACAAACGGTGCCAGGCTCACGCTTAAAGACATGGATATAGAAACTGACGGAACCCACGCAAATGCCGTCTTCAGTTATGGCGAAGAGACTACAGTCAGCATCTCGGATTCCGTGATAAATACAAAAGGCAGCTGCTCCGGCGGACTCATGACCACCGGCGGCGGAACCATGAATGCTGAAAACCTGGAGATCAATACAAAAGGTAATTCATCTGCGGCTATCCGTTCAGACAGGGGCGGCGGTACCGTCAATGTGACCGGCGGAACTTACACCACCTCCGGCAAAGGCTCTCCGGTCATTTACTCAACGGCGGATATCACAGTAAACAGTTCCACCCTTACCTCCAATGCCTCTCAGGGAGTTGTAGTAGAGGGAAAGAACAGCGTGACCCTTAATGACGTGGACCTTACAGCACTCAACAACACCAAAAACAGTGATAAATCCGATTGCTATCAGGCGGTAATGATCTATCAGTCCATGTCCGGTGATGCTGACGAAGGGGTTGCTTCCTTTACAATGAACGGTAGTACACTGACAAATAAAAACGGGGACATATTTTTTGTAAACAACACCAAAGCAGAAATCAGCTTAAAATCTTCTGATATCATCAATGAGGATGAAAGTGGCGTTTTCCTGCGTGCTGCTGCAGCAGGCTGGGGAAATGCCGGTTCTAACGGCGGCCACGTTGATATGACTGCGGAAGAACAGACTATCAACGGGGACATGCTGATAGACGATATATCAAGCCTGAATCTCTCTCTGAAAGATACCTCTTCATTTAATGGGGCGATAAACCCTGAGGGTAAGGAAGGCGATATTTATGTCGAATTATCCGGAGATTCAAAATGGACACTGACTGCTGATTCATACATTTCTTCCCTTACCTGTGAAACAGGTTCCATAGATCTTAACGGACACAAGCTGTACGTAAACGGCGAAGAATATAAGGAAGGAAGCTCTTCAACCGGAGAAGCCATAGAAGTAGAATCCACAACGACCGGCCGTCCCGAAGGTGCCCCTCCTGACGGTCAGGGCGGCCCCGGGGGTAATCCTCCTAAGGGAAACCCTCCCGAAGGCACGGAAAAGCCGGAAAGCACACCTCCTGACGGCGTGAAAAAACCGGATGGCAGCCGTTCCGCCGGGATGCCTCCTGAAAAGAAAGAAAACGGGTGACACACTCGTTCTTGTATTTTTCCCCTTTACGCGATAGAATGGGGGCTGTGTGATGTGAAGCAACCATTTTACCGCGAAGGCAGGGAACAGTCCATGAGTGAATTATTAGAGAAAATATGCGATACCGCAAAGGATGCGGGAAAAATAATACTTGAAGGATCGGAAAAGATCCGGACCCTTAAGATCGAAAATAAAGCCGGCCACGGAAACTATGTGACGGAATACGATTCCAAGGTGCAGAAGTTCCTGGTGTCCAGGCTTTCTGAAATTCTCCCCGAGGCCAATTTTGTGGGAGAAGAAAACGGACAGGAGATATTTAAGGACGAGTACGCAAAGGGTTTCACCTTTGTTATCGATCCTATAGACGGCACCACCAACTTTATCAAGGGCTGGAATGAAAGTGTTACCAGTATCGGCCTTCTGAAGGACGGTGCCCCTTACATCGGAGTCATCTACAATCCCTATTCCGACCTGCTGTACTACGCGGAAATCGGTGAGGGCGCCTATCTTAACGGTGAAAGGATTCACACCTCCGAGGATCCCCTGGAGGAGACCATAATAATAATGGGAACCTCTCCCTATTATCCTGACCTTTCCGACAAGTGCTTTGTCCTCGGACGTGAAGCTGTAAAGCACGGCATAGACATCCGCAGAGGCGGCAGCGCAGCCACGGATCTCTGCCGACTGTCCTCCGGACAGGCCGGTATGTTTTTTGAACTGACTCTCGGACTCTGGGACTATGCCGCAGGAGCCGCCATTCTCCTCGAAGCAGGCGGCGAGATAATGGATATCAAGGGTAATCCCCTGAATTTCAGAACTGCATCTTCCGTAGTGGCTCTTTCAAAGGGTGTCAGTAGAACTCAAGCGGCGTGGGTCTTTGATACCTAAGCAGTACCCCTCCGGTCCGGGGAACGCTGATCATCAGTTTTCCCCGTTTCACCTCATATTCCATGGTCTCTGTAGTAAATCCCGTGTCTGAAGTGAGAAGAAGCCTCTTTATCCGGCATTCCGCAGGGATGCCGGTCATCCATACATCTCCGCACCATTCTATATCATAGTTATTATTATTCAATATGATGACTGAGGCGCCGTTTCTGTTGAATCTGGCAAAGGACAGCACGCCCTTTTCATCACCCTCCGGCAGAAGCGGTATCAGGCTGCCTGCGAGAAATTCCTTATTTTCCTTATGTATCCTTATGCAGGCCCTGTGAAAATCTATAAGCTCAAAATCCTCATTTCCCCAGGGGTAGGTACGTCTGTTGTCCGGATCGGTAAAACCGCAGACCCCGGCCTCATCTCCGTAATATATCGTGGGTGCGCCCTGCCAGGTCATCTGGAAAAGCACTGCCTCCCTCATTACAGCCTTATTTACTCCTTCTTCGGCAGCAAGGGATCCCAGCTTGTCCACTCTGCCGACCCTGTGGTTTGTCCTGGTCAAAAACCTGGAATGGTCATGGTTTGACAGCTCATTCATTGCGCAGAGTCCCGATCCGCCGGCGAACTGCCTGCGGTGAGCCCTCATCGCTCCCCAGAAGGCATCGGTATTATTCATCAGGTCCTGCCGGTATTCGTCGGAGTGCTTCTGCATTCCGGTCAGAAACCAGCTGATGGGCTCCATAAAAGCATCATAGTTCATTACGGTGTCCCATTCCCCGTTCACGATCCAACTTTCCGCGTCCCCGTAATGCTCTGCAAGGACAATGGCATCCGGATTCGCTTCCCTTACGGCCTTTCTGAAATCATGCCAGAATTTGTGGTTGAATTCGGGAGTGTGCCCGAGATCCGCAGCCACGTCAAGCCTCCAGCCGTCGGCACTGTAGGGCGGGGAAACCCATTTTTTTGCAATGCCCATTATATAGTCATACAGCTTTGGTGAATCTTCGTAATTCAGTTTCGGCAGGGTCTCATGTCCCCACCAGCCGTCATAGGTACTGTTATCAGGCCACTTCTTATCGTCAAAAAAGCGGAAGAATGAACGATAGGGGCTGTTTTCGCTTACATAAGCCCCGCTTTCGTATCCTTCCTCATTTTCATATATCTTTTCCCTGTCAAGCCACTTGTTAAAGGATCCGCAGTGATTGAAAACTCCGTCGATGATGACGCGTATCCCCATGCCGTGGGCCTTCTGCACCAGTTCCGCAAAAAGTGCATTGCTGGCTTCCAGATTTCTGATCCCCGTAACCCTTTTTATATATTTGGTGGCATAGCGGTTTTCAGTGGAATCACCGAGACACTCTCCGCCGTCCTCCAGTATGACGCCGTAATGCGGATCTATGTAGTCATAGTCCTGGCTGTCATATTTGTGATTGGAAGGAGATACGAAAAGGGGATTCAGGTACAGGACATCTATCCCCAGCTCCTGGAAGTATGGCAGCTTGTCTATTATTCCCTTCAGATCTCCGCCATAGAAACGTCTGACGTCCATGCTGTTCGGAGGGGAATTCCAGTCCTCCACCCTTTCGGAATAGCCGCCAAGATAGTAGTATTCATGATCCTTTACATCATTGGATCTGTCTCCGTTACAGAAGCGGTCGGTGAATATCTGGTACATCACCGCACCATAGCTCCACTCCGGAGTCTTGATGCCGGGAACCAGCTTGTATTCATCACGGCAGCCCCCGGTTCCTTCCAGACCGCTCCTGCCGTATGAAAGACAGATATTCCCGGATTCCATTTCGAAATGATAAAAGAAGGGCTTATCCTCTACATTGACATGGCCTTCATAAAAATCAAAATTCCCCTCTGAGGAGATCTTCGTCATCTTATGGCGGCCTCCCCTTTCGGAGATATAAACGTCGTCTACATTGTTTCTGCCGGTACGGAAGCGAAGGGTAACCGAAGAAAAGGGCTCAGGCTCCATAGGGAATACATAGTCCGCAGTCATATCCGCATAGAACGCCTTGTAATTCAATACCGGGCGCATGGATATCAGATATATGAGATTGTCCCGTATCCTGTTTTCAGTCATGCTTCACTTTCAAAATACAGCTTGAAATATCAATAAAACTCACAATAATACCTGCAGCTTTTCTACGATAAACACGGCGATACATCCCCCCGCTGCCACCACCAGAAGGCTCTTTCTCATAAAGGCCAGCACCAGCGCTGTAATAAAGCCCGCTGCCGCAGAGTAATAACCTGCTGTCGCGGAAAAGATCGCCGGTACAGTCATGGCGGAAAGGGTCACATAGGGAACATAGTATAAAAAGGACTTGATAAAGGGACTCTTTATCTCCTTTCTGATCAGCGTAAGGGGAAGCGAACGGATCAGAAACGTGACCGCTGCCATCACCAGGATATAGATATAAACCCTGTCAGCCATGGTCTATACCCCCTTCTTCGGATACACCGGCACTGCTTTCGTCCGATGTCGGAAACAGAAGGGCTGCCAGCGCGGAAACAGCCACGGTAATGATAATTATCCTTGTTCCGGAGGAAATCTCCTTTAATACCGGTGCATAGGTAAATATCGTGGAGCATATCACTGCTAATATTGCCGCTATCGCTATGTTCCTGTCTTCCCTTGCGGGCGGTACCACGATCGCAATGAACATTCCGTACAGCGCTACTCCCAGCGCACTGATGAGGCCGGGAGGAAGGATCTCTCCCGAAAAAGCCCCGAGGAAGGTGCCTAAAACCCAGCCGGTTACCGCAGTGATGATTGCTCCCGCAGAAAAGGCGGGGGACAATATCCCGGGCCTTACTATGCTCACTCCGAATATCTCATCCGTCACCCCGAATGCGATCATAAGCCTTTTCCAGGTGGGCAGATCGGGCGCAATCTTCTGCGACAGAGCCGTGCTCATAAGCATATACCTGAGGTTTATGATAAACTGAACCCCGGCCATCTCCAAATAGGATCCGGCGGCAGCTATTACGGATATGCCCGCAAACTGACCGGCGCTGGTGACGTTTGTCAGGGAAATAAGGGTGGACTGGAAAACGGACAGTCCTGACTGTACCGCCTGTATGCCAAAGGCAAAGGACACTGCGAGATACCCTAAAGCAATGGGTATACCGTCTCTTACGCCCTCCCTGAAATTCTGTAATGTATCAGAAGGATTTGATCTCATCCTCGGAATCATCCTCGTTTTCGTCAATATTCAATATCTTTACCTTGTAGCTCACACCGTCCTTTACGGAAACGGTGCAGACATCCCCTTTTTTATGCCCCAAAAGAGCCTTGCCTATTGGAGACTCGATACTGATAAGATTCTTCAGCGAATTACCCCTTATGCTGGTAACTATCTTGTATCTCTCCACGCTCTTATCATCCTCAAACTCCACATCCACGAAGTTATTTAAGCCCACTTCGCCGGATTTTGAGGAATCACTTATGATAATGGCGGTCTTCAGCATGTTATCGAGATAGCGGATCCTGCTCTCATTCTCATTCTTGGCTTTCTTTGCGGCATAGTACTCGAAATTCTCGCTCAGATCGCCCTGGGCTCTCGCTTCCTTTACCGCTTCTATGAGCTTCGGCCGCTCTATTATCTTTCTGTCACGTATTTCCTTCTCTATTTTCTTAACGTCGCTCTCGGTAAGCTCCGCCCTTCCTCTGACCATGACTGCTCCTTATTATGAAATAAAATCCTCTGCTTTGCTCCTGGAATCACACTATATATAGACACAAAGCCTTATTGATTATACTGCATATTGATATTACAGTAAAGAAAAGCCGTCTTTTCAAAGAATATGACAAATGGAAAACAGCCAACCGGGGAAGGCTGGCTGTTTTCGGAGAAGGTATTTCTTAATCTTATGGGGTATAGTTTATTAGACTATATCATGTATTGGGGGGTACGCGAATAATATAGCACCTGCCGCCCCTGTCAACAAGATGCACCCTAAACAAACTTTACAAAAAGTCTTCGTATTTTTTGTGAATAATTAACAACTTCAAGCCTCAAACAGGGCTTCGAACTCCTCCCTGGTAAGCTTTTCCTTTACCAAAAGCTCTTCTGCGCATTTAATCAGAACATCCCTGTGAGCGGAAATAAGCTCCTGAGCCTTTTTATAGCAGGCATCAATGATCCTCTTCACTTCCGCATCTATTTCACCTGCGGTCACTTCAGAATGTGTTCTGGGATGAGCCATATCCCTTCCGATAAATACCTCTTCATCGTCATCATCATAGCTCACAACGCCGATCTTCTCGCTCATGCCGTACTTGGTCACCATAGCCCTGGCTTCCTTGGTGGCCTGCTTCAGATCCTGGCTGGCTCCCGTGGTGATATCGCCGCAGAACATTTCTTCCGCGACCCTGCCGCCCATATCCACAACAATCTCATTGAACATCCGGGTTCTCGTCATAAATTCCTCATCATGCTCGGGCAGGGGCATCGTATAACCTGCCGCGCCAAGACCGGTAGGGATGATCGATATCGTATAAATAGGTCCTACTTCGGGAAGCAGATGGAAGAGAAGAGCGTGGCCTGCTTCGTGATAGGCAGTGATCTTCTTATCCCTCTCGGTAACTATCCTGCTCTTCTTCTCTTTACCGATCCCCACCTTGATAAAGGACTGCTTGATATCATTATTATTCAGGTACTTACGGTCTTCCTTCGCTGCCATAATGGCTGCTTCGTTAAGAAGGTTCTCCAGATCCGCTCCGGTAAAGCCGGTGGTCGACTGGGCGATCTGATGCAGATCCACATCATCCCCCAGGGGCTTTTTCTCCGCATGAACCTTCAGTATTTCTTCCCTGCCGCGGACATCGGGTTTTCCGACTATTACCCGACGGTCAAATCTGCCGGGACGCATAATGGCGGGATCAAGGATATCTACACGGTTTGTGGCCGCCATTACGATAATGCCTTCATTTTCACCGAATCCGTCCATTTCCACCAGCAGCTGGTTCAGGGTCTGCTCCCTCTCGTCATGTCCGCCTCCGAGTCCGGTTCCTCTGCGTCTCGCAACGGCATCTATCTCATCTATAAAGACTATACAGGGTGAATTTTTCTTGGCGTCCTCAAAAAGATCCCTTACTCTGGATGCACCTACGCCTACGAACATTTCAACAAAGTCTGATCCGGATATGGAAAAGAACGGAACTCCCGCCTCTCCGGACACTGCCTTTGCAAGAAGCGTCTTACCTGTTCCGGGAGGGCCCACCAGGAGTACGCCCTTCGGTATTCTTGCCCCTAACTCTATATATTTCCCGGGATTTTTAAGGAAATCCACGATTTCCTCTAAGTCTTCTTTTTCCTCCTGAAGTCCGGCAACATCCTTAAATGAGATCTTCTGATCCCCGGCCTGTATCTTTACCGCCCGGGATTTTCCGAAATTCATCATCTTGCTGTTGCCGCCCCCGGCCTGGGCATTCATGAATGACATCAGAATAAAGAATGCCACCACGGACAGGAGGATGGGGAGCGCAAAGCTGACTATCCAGCTCTCTCTCGCAACATCCAGCGTATGATATGCGGGGAATTTTGTTTTCAGTTCTTCCTCGGCCTTGCCGGTATCGGAAACGTAAAGATTCTCCACGGTTCCGTCCTTCAGGCTTACTATAAGCGATCCGGTAGGTGTTTCCGAATTCGGCCGAACATCTACGGCAACCACCGTTTTTGCGTCAAGGTCTTTTAAGAAATCCTGGTGTGTGTAATTGTCGCTTTTCTTATTTCTGCCTGTTACAGACAGGAAAACCATTACAATGGCCGCTATTATGAGAAAGTACACCAGGACACTTCTCGCGCCGCTACTTTTATTCAATCACTTCTCCTCCGACAGTTTATAACTGAACAACACCGATATAGGGCAGATTCCTGTACTTCTGGGCATAGTCCAGGCCATATCCGACCACGAATGCATCCGGAATATCAAATCCTAAATAATCTATCTCCACTTCCGTAACACGTCTGTCAGGCTTGTTAAGGAGTGAGCAGAGCTTCAGGCTTTCCGGTCCTCTGGATCTCAGGATCTCCAGGAGATAATGCATGCTGCGTCCGGAATCGATGATATCCTCCACAACTATAACGTTCTTTCCCCTTATGGGGTCGTCAAGATCCTGCACGATCTTTACAACACCGCTTGATTCCGTCTCATTTCCGTAGCTGGAAACCTGCATGAAATCAATATAAACCGGAACTGATATCCTCTTTGCAAGCTCACAGGCAAAAAAGCTGGCGCCCTTAAGAATGCAGATAATGGTTATCTCCTTACCCGCATAGTCACGGCTAATCTCTTCACCGAGCTCCCTTATCCTCTTGTCTAAACTTGCCTCATCATATAAAACATTAATCTTATCAGCCATTTCCCCTATTCCTTTCTGTTTGGTTGCTTATTGTCACTTTCAGGGCTCTTTGGGTATTCTCCGTGATCTTATAATCATTTCCTATCCGGAGACCGGGAACCCATATGACGTTTCCTCCGGAGGCCAGATAATAAATATCGTCCCTCTCCTCCGCAGGTATCTTTTTTTCTATGAAGAGCTCCTTTATTTTTCTGCTTCCGCCCTGTATGGAAATTCTGTCACCTGCTCTTCTTGTTCTCCACACAGCGGTATCTTTGATTTTATCATAGTCCAGCCATTTAGTATATCCAAGGACGGGGATATTATCCGGTTTGTCTGTCAGGACTCCCGTTACCCTTCTGCCGTCAGGAAGCATGAGAACCGTCTCACTCCCATCTTCTCCGACGATAAAGGGAATTTCTTCTTTCGTTTTTTCCGTATCTTCCCCTTTTCCCTTAGAAAGGATCAAATGGTCAAAGCTCTTTCTGGCGGTAACCCCGTAGGGCAGGTTCAGCTCCTTGCCGCTGCCGCCCAGCATCAGTTCCTGAAGATCCTGTACATGGGCGGATCCTATATCCTTTTCCTTTCCCGCGATGCGGACTATGCACTTCTTTAATACCAGGCTCCGGATGACCCCGGGGATAGCGGCCGCCCGGCTAATGTCAAGCACCAGTCTGTCCGGCATCCCGGAAATATCCGCTGCTTCCGAAAAAACCCTGTCCCCTTCGGAATCCATATATTCAAAGGCATCCCGTATTTTTTCCGATGCTTCCGCGATATGTTTTACGGAAGCCGGATTGATCTTTGCAGCTTCCGGCAGGATATTCAGCCTTATCCTGTTCCTGGACAGGTCTGTATCCCGGTTTGTTTCATCCTCCCGGTAAGCAATGCCGTTTTCCCGGCAGTATTCCTCTATCCCGCTTCTGGTACAGTATATTAGCGGCCTGATGATATTTCCGCTGACCGGGCGGATCCCGCCAAGACCTTTAAGACCCGTTCCCCTGAAAAGATTGAAGAGGGTGGTCTCCGCAGAGTCCTCCAAATGATGCGCCACAGCGATCCTGTCAGCCTTTGTTTCATTAAAAATTCGGTATCTTTCTATTCTGCCCGCTTCTTCTTCGGAAAGTCCTTCCTTCTCGGCAAGTGCCGGAATATCCAGCCGCACCGTCTTACAGGGAATTTGCAGCTTCCTGCACTGCTCTTCCACGAATTCCATATCTCCGTCAGCGCTTTCGCCCCTGATGCCGTGATGTACGTGCACCGCTTCAAGCTCCATACCCATTCTGTCCCTGAGGGCGGACATCAAAAAAAGGAGGCACATTGAATCTGCTCCTCCTGATACTCCTATCATTACCCTGTCGCCCTTTTCCGTCATGTGATGCCGCTGCATCACCTCTTGGATCTTTTCAGCAGTGATCATTCCTCATCCGGCTTGAATATTACCTCTCCGTCATGAACCAGGCCCAGCTTGCTCTCCGCTATCTCTTCGGCAAATTTCTTGGTCTTCGTATACTTCTCATACTCCTGAAGCTCTGCCGTACGTTTCTTTTCATTTTCTATCTCCCGGGTCAGCTCCTCCTCACGGGAAAGATAGGTATTATACTTATCCTGCAGGCGCATTCCGTCTATTGAAACAGCTACAAGCAGCATTCCTACAACTATTGCGATGCAGAAACAGCCGAACTTATTCTGTTTTTTCTTTCTGAATGCAGGTGTTTTAGCCATTGTTACTCCAAAAATTGTAAACTTTATGTAAACACCCTTTGATAATACATGTTATTTTTGTTTTTGTCAATACGGTTGTTATTAAATATATTCAAAAAGCTCTTCGGCTTCTTCTTTCCTGACTACTTCCCTGACGTCCTTTACCCTGACCTTAACCGTGCGGTTTCCGAAGGCTATCTCTATCACATCCCCGGCTTTTACCTCGGCTCCTGCCTTTGCGATCTTTTCATTGACCGTTACCCTGCCGGCATCACAGGCTTCGTTTGCTATGGTTCTTCTCTTTATAAGCCTGGAAACTTTTAAGTATTTGTCTAATCTCATGTTTTGTTCCTTTAATAAACATTGAAAAAGGACATGCGCAATGCACATGTCCTTCCTGGATCAAATGCAAAAAATTACTTCTTGTTTACGAGATCCTTAAGAGCCTTACCAGCCTTGAACTTAGGTGCCTTAGATGCAGCGATCTTCATAACAGCGCCGGTCTGGGGATTTCTTCCCTCTCTTGCAGCTCTCTTAGATACTTCGAAAGTACCGAAACCAACAAGCTGAACCTTGTCGCCCTTCTTAAGCTGAGCGGAAACAACGTCTGTAAAAGCCTTTACAGCTGCTTCAGCATCCTTCTTTGTCAGACCTGCCTTATCGGCAACAGCAGCAACTAATTCTGTTTTGTTCATTTTGAACTCCTCCTATTACGTGAGTATATCGAATTTTGGCGGCCTCCTCAGACCACCAAACATAGTTATATACGTTTTGTAATTCTTTGTCAAGGAAAAACCTTGATTTATCGGGCTATTTTGGCTTTTTTGCGGTGCAATCCGCAAGGTTTTACATCATTTCTCCCCGGAATATCTCCCGATAAAAAGAATGGTCCCGCTCTCCCTGTCTCTTATGATAAATACGAAGGGTCTGTCCGCAATAAATTCTTCCTTCGGTTCCTCTTCCATTACTGATGTCAGCTCCATCATGATCTCTGTAACCGCTGCGGCCCTGCTGCCTTCCTCATCCACCTCAACCACTGCCCTGTGTGCAATATCGGATATCTTTATTTTATTTGCCAAACGGGAAAAGTCCGCTTCATCGGAGAAGGCTTTTTCCATCCCGAGGGAGATCAGCTTGTCCTTCAGGCCGTCAAGACTCAAATCCATCCTGAACTTCGGGATTGCCAGCATGCCAAGCTCCGTTTCCTCCGCCCCGTCCAGTGCATCCAGTATGCTGTCCGGTGAAGTTTCCTTAAATATCCCTGACACATCCTTTTTTACTTCATCGGCATACATCAGGATGTCCATTTCATACGTACTGCCGTTATAGGGAAGCGCCACGGCTTTTATCCCCTCTTCATCGGGAAGATAGCGGAAGGATCTGTCCTCCATGTGCATCATATCCACCGTGCTGTCCTTTTTAGTACCGTAAAAGTTCTGCTCCCAGGTGTCCTCATGCTTGAATTTCTCCTGCCATTCGCCGTAGAAATACACCGCGTTCAGGATGTCCGCCACAGTATCCGCAGTTACCATAGGAGAATAATCGGGGATCATTCCCTTTGTTTTATCATTTACCCAGGAAGCAATATCCTTCTTTACGGATTCCGTGTCATGGAAATCCACCTGCTTAAACTCGCCGTCAAAGTATTCCTTCGCCGGGTCATCAAAATTCTTTTCATGATCGGGACTGAGTGTCAGGGAATCACTGATATAAAGACCGTTAGCGCTGTTAAAATATGCGCTGTCCGACTGCTCCCTCGTATTAAACAGCTTTATGCCCGCCCTGAAAGCCGCAGGATCCCCGATCGACATCGCTTTATTTATCCCGTCGGCGGTATCTCCTTCAGCGGCAAGACCTGTGAGCGCCACCGCAGATTCTATGCTGAAGGGGGAAAAGAACAGGTCATGTTCTCCTTCACAGGCGTTATAGAGGTTTTTGCTGAACTCATTAACTGCCTGTTTTACATCCTTCATGTCCCCCTCCCCTGTGTCAGATATTTCCGTCTCTGTTGAGGGCTCCTCTGCCACCGGTGGTTCTTCTGAAACAGCCTCCCCTGCCGCCTCGTCAGCAGCTGCGGTTTCTTCTGCTGCGGCAGTTTCTTCTGCCGCCGCGGTTTCCGGCTCTGCGGTGGGAACCGCCCCGCTGCCGCTTCCCGCACTGCAGCCTGTCAGCAGTACCAAAAGCAGGCCCGTGATCACCGTATTGACCAGAGCATTATAGATATCCCTTTTTGAAACGCCTCTGTCCTTTGCGGCGGCTTTCATGGCTTCTTTCCTGTCCATCCCCTTTTCCTCATACATTTTCACATGATCCGAAACCGACATCTTTTCATATCCGGCAGCCTGCTCCTTAAAGATCTGCTCCCGGTCCTTTCCTTCTATGACCAGGACGAATTCGCCCTTTGGTTCTTCATCCTCATAATATGAGCAGGCCTCTTTCAGAGTGGTGCGTCTTATCTCCTCGTATTTTTTGGTCAGCTCCCGGCAGAGGGATATCTTCCTGTCTCCAAGCACTTCATACAGCTCGTTCAGGGTTCCCTTCAGATGGTGGGGAGCTTCATAAAGGATCAGCGTCCTTATCTCATTTTCCAGTTCGTCTAAAATAAGCCGTCTCTTTTTCTTTTCCCTCGGCAGGAATCCCTCAAAACAGAATCTGCCGGTACTTATCCCGGACAGTGTCAGAGCCGTTATGCAGGCGCACGCTCCCGGGAGTGACGTCACATTGATGTCTGCTTCCGCGCACTTTTTTACCAGCACCTCCCCCGGATCGGAAACCGCAGGAGTCCCCGCATCCGTGACCAGGGCCACGTCCTTGCCCGAAAGCAGTATCTCCACCAGTTCATCCGCCTTTTCATACTTATTGAACTCATGATAGCTGGTCATGGGCACATGAATGTCAAAGTGGTTCAGGAGCTTTATGCTGTTCCTCGTGTCCTCTGCGGCAATTAGATCCACCTGCCCCAGAGTTTCCCTGACCCGCTCGGTGATGTCTTTTAAATTTCCTATGGGTGTTGCACAGAGATATAGTGTTCCGCTCATTTTAATATCCGTAAACTTCCGTGATCTCCCTTGTGTATTTCCCGTCTTCCCCGTTAATTATAAGGGGTTTTTCGCATTTCAGGCCGGGGCCGCCTCCCTTTCGTCCGCCGATCAGAACCATGTTTGGCTCCTTATCCATGGACGGATAGACCATTCTCATCCTCTTCGGCTCTATCTTTTTCTTCTGCATTTCACTGAAGATCTCCGGCAGGCGCCAGGGTCTGTGAACCATATAAAAGGCGCCGCCTTCTTTCAGAAGATATGCCGCAGCCTCCACCACATCGGAAAGGGTACAGAGTATCTCGTGCCTCGCTATGGCCTTCGGCTCATCCGGATTTTTCAGGCCCCCGTCCTCCGTCATATAGGGAGGATTGGATACGACCGTATCAAAAGAGGCTGCGCCGAATAATTGACGAGCCTCCTTTATGTCTCCTTCAATGATGTCTATCCTGTCCTCCAGCCGGTTATGGATCACGCTTCTTCTCGCCATATCGGCGCTGTCATGCTGTATCTCAAGCCCCGTGAAATGCTTTCCCCCGGTTTTTGCGGAGAGCAGAATGGGGAGTATGCCGGTTCCGGTGCCGAGATCCATAAGGCGTCCGCCGCTTTTCACAGTGGCAAATCCGGACAGCAGTACGGCATCCATGCCGAAGCAAAACCTGTCCTTATCCTGGATTATCTCATAACCGTTTCTCTGGAGATCGTCAAACCTCTCTCCCTCTTTCAGTTCTACCTGTATATGGTTATTTCCGCTCATCCCCCGCTCCGGCTTTTTTCTTATTGCGGTTTTTCCTGTTTTTCTTAAAATTCCTGTTTCCGTCTTTGCGTACGTTTCCGTCGAAGGGTCTTTCTCCGTTCTCGTCATCCAGCGCGCTTTCCTCCGGGGTTTCCTCCAGAAGCTCCTTCGGAAGAGGTTCATTGGGTTCCTGCTGCTTTTTCTGCTGGTTCTGCCCCTTCTTGCGCTTTGCCTTAAAGGTGATCTCTTCAGCGGGGTACTCCCTTATCTCTTTTTCATCCTCTGTTTCAAAAAGCACCTTTATCCGCTGCCTCAGGACGTTCACCTCGGTGACCGTTCCCTCTTCTCCGTAGGGATCTGCCACCAGATCACCCACGCCGGGCAGTTTCTTATTCAGATACTCGTAGGTATCCTCTTCGTTCTTCAGACAGCACATGAGCCTTCCGCAGACTCCCGATATCTTCGTAGGGTTAAGGGACAGATCCTGCTCCTTTGCCATCTTAATGGACACCGGTACGAAGTCCGATAAATAACTGTGACAGCAGAGCTCTCTTCCGCAGGGACCATAACCTCCGAGGATCTTGGTCTCGTCCCTTACGCCTATCTGCCTGAGTTCTATCCTGGTACGGAATACGCCCGCCAGATCCTTTACGAGATCCCTGAAATCTATCCTGCCGTCTGCAGTAAAGTAAAAAAGGAGCTTGCTGTTATCGAAGGTATACTCCGCATCTATGAGCTTCATCTCCAGCTCATGCTTATGTATCTTCTCCTTACAGATCTTGATAGCTTCCTTTTCTTTTTCCCTGTTTTTGCGGTCGTTCTCTAAATCCTCCTCCGTTGCCACACGTATCACCGGACGGAGAGGAGTGTTAAATTCCTTTTCATCACGTTCCTCAGGAGGGGTAACAACCTTTCCGAGCTCCTTACCCCGCACGGTTTCCACCACGCAGTAGTCGCCCTTTTTCATTTCAGCGTCCCCCGCATCAAAGGTGTATACCTTTCCGGCGGAACGGAATCTTATATTCACTACCTTAGCCAATTCTCTTACCTCATTGTCATGTACAGCAGTTCAAAGGTGTTTTCAGGATTTACATTGGATTTCAGCCTTGACCTTGCTGTTTTTATTTCTTCTATTATCCTGTTTATCTTTTCAAATGAATAGGCAGCGGCTGCCCGGTCGATCTCTCTTATCTCATTTGCAAAAATGAGCCTGTCCTCACTTCCCCCGGCCTTCAGATAAAGCACGTCCCGGAACCATAGAAGGAGGAAACTCAGGATATCATCCCTCTCTTCCTTCTTTTCCGCAGCTTCGGAAGCGGCGGCGGATATCTCCGTATCCGTCATATCCCTTACTCCGGTTAAGGTCCGGCGTATCCTGACTGACAGCTCCTTAAACTCCTCGCTTTCGGAAAGGAGAACCGCCCTGCCGAGATTTCCTCTGGCGAATGAGATCGCTGCCGATGTTTCTCCTGCCCCGAGGCCTTTATTTTCAAGATAGCGGGATATTTCCTCATTTCCCACCGCCCTCATCGGAAAGCATACGGCTCTCGACACAATGGTCGGAAGAAGCCTGTCCTTATTCTCGGAAAGGAGAATGATCACTGCATAGGACGGCGGCTCTTCCAGTGTTTTCAAAAGAGCATTCTCCGCAGCCTCCGTCATCAGATTTGCATCCGGGATTATATAAATCTTTTTGGCACTGCAGTAGGGCTTAATGGGAACGTCATTTACAACCTGCTTACGGATGTCGTCAACGCCGATCGACGTTTCCTTTTCCGGTACCAGGGTAATAAGGTCCGGATGGCTGCCGCTCTCTGCCATTATACAGGAATGGCAGTGTCCGCAGGCCTCTGCATCCTCTCTGTTTTCAAGGGGTTCTTCACAGAGCAGTGCTCTGGCAAATGCATAGGCAAGCGTCTTCTTTCCCATGCCTTTTTCCCCGTCAAAAATATAAGCATGGGCAGCATGTCCGCTTTTCACCGCCCCCTTTAATCCGGCGATGATCCGCTCCTGTCCGATTATATCACGAAATCCCATCATGTCAGAATATCTATCAGAAGTCCTTCTATCTCACCTATCTTATTCAGGATGGTGAGGTTGTCGCTTTCTTCCTTCAATAGTTCCTCTGCAAGGCTGTCCAAATTCTCGTCTATCAGCTTTATAATACCGTACACCCTGTGACGTCCCCGCCTGTCTAAAAAGTTTTCCCTGGAAAACTTATGGGAGCGGTTGATAATCTCATTCATGAAGCCTTTGACCAGGCTGCGGTACTTCCGCATATCGCCTATGTCCTTCCGCTTCTTTATACGGTTTCCCTGCATGGTGATCTCGTTCATCATGCCGGTAAGCCGCTCCTTCAGATCCGCTTCCTCAATGTTGCTCATAAGGGCAAACTTGAAAGCCTCAGAAGGCTGTTCCACCGGCTTCGCCGCCTCAGGCTGGGAAACTGCATTGCTTTGGTTGACCTTTATGTCCATATATGTTTCCTCACCTCACGGACACAGCTCAAAAGATCATCGTTTAGGATCCTTATCTGAACCCCTGCCTTTTTCAGCTTTTCCTCGGAAAAATCCTCATCATCCGCAAGGAAACGCCTGCAGAGCTCCCTGTACTGCGGATCCGTTCTTTTTTTCTCCCGGTTCACCGCCCTTATCAGGCGCTCTCCGTCGTCACACTCTATGTATATCGGGATCGTTTCTTTCCTGTTTCCAAAATAATCCCTAATGGAAATGACGGTATCCAGGGTTCCTATCATAATAACATCCTTTTCACCGTCAAAGCTTCCGTCATCAACAGTAAAGTACCGCCAGAGTCCCTTTACCGTATCATAGCTCCTGTCCTCTATGATCTTTCCCTCAGACTTTAATCTCGAAAAAACCGTCTCATCGGAAAACCGGTATTCTACCCCGTCGCACTCTCCTTCCCTTATGGGTCTTGTGGTATAGGGAATAACCCGGTTCAGGTCATCATGCTTTTCCTTCATGAGCTCCCGGAAAATACTGTCTTTTCCGGAGGAGCTTTTTCCCGTTATTACAAAGATACGGTTCATGCCATCTCCCTTATGGCTTTCTTCAGCCGCATGAATCCCTGCTCGTCATCCATAATGGAAGTCATCAGAAGAACTGTATTGCCACTTACTTTTTCGGGCTGCAGATGATGATCCTTTCTCAGTCTGTCATACAGATAAACAGCATCCTTTTTCCTGTGGCCTAACAGGAGCTTCGTGGGATCAAAGCCGTATATCCCGAAGGAACCAATGAGCCCGGGGCCGGTAAAACTGATGTCCTCCAGGCTTTCCACTTCCTGTCTGATAGCCAGTAGCTCTTTCTCCAGCAGACGGAAACGTTCCTCTCCCTCATCCTTCAGGAAGGACAGCATCCTGTCCGCCCCCGCCATCAGAATATATGAAGGACTGGTGCTCTGGTAGGCGGAATAATAATATCCCAGCTTCTCCCTGTCGGTTATAGAGCCGTTTACCGTCAGTATCGCAGTCTGGGTGAAGGCCGGCAGATTCTTATGCAGGCTCTTTATCACTATGTCTGCTCCCATAAGGGAGGCATTTTCAAAATGGTAAGAAGGGATGAACCCCTTATATAATCCGGCATGGGCACCATGGGCGCTGTCCACGATAAGGGGTATTCCCCTTTCATGGCAGATGTCTGCGACCGCTTTCACATCGGACAGAAAGCCCTCATATGTAGGAGAAGTAATGAAGACTGCCTTTATATCTGCTTCTCTTTCAAGAGCTTCCCTGACTTTTTCCGGACGGATACCGCCCCATAATCCGCTTGCCTCTATCTTCTCCGGATCGATAAGGACAGGTTTTATGCCCCTTATCTTTACCGCATCCATCGCGCTTTTGTGGCAGTTGCTGCAGAGCAGCAGCTTTTCACCGGGTTCTGCCGAAGCGGAAATGGCTGTCAGCACTCCGGATGTGGATCCGTTTACCAGTATCCGCACCCTGTCTCCGCCAAAGTACTCCGTCAGATCTTCATTCAGGCGGTTTATCAGACCTTCCGGATGGTGCATGTCGTCAAATCCGTCTATTTCGGTAATGTCCACCGCATAAGGATCGAATCCCTCAAATCTGCGCTTATGTCCCGGCATATGAAAGGGATACATATCGGTTCCGGCAAACTCTGACAATTTTTCAAACAGGGTCAGATCCTTACTGTCCCTCATTTATCTGCCCGTCCATTGCTTCTGCCTGCTGCTGCAGTATCAGCTGCAGTAATGCCTGCTGCTGTTCTTCCGTAAGCTCGGTTACATCCGGTTTATCTGTCTGCGGTACTTCCTGCTTGCCGCCATATACGATGACCGGTTCGCCCTTCTCCACGTAATCAAAGATCTCGGCCGCCTTTTTCTTCGGCAGATTCACACATCCGTGAGAACCGCCGGTAATGTAGATATCGCCGCCGAACGAGCTTCTCCATGACGCATCATGCATACCGATATTTCCGTTAAACGGCATCCAGTAGCTGACTGCAGAGGAATAGGTCTCGCCCACAAGGGTGGCATCCCTCTCCTTATAGGTTATGGCGTAGGTGCCGTCCGGGGTATAATTCCCTGCCGATACCTTACCGGAAACACAGTCGCTGTCCACCACCATCTGTCCGTCCTTATACACATAGACATGCTGGTTGTCTAAATCGACCTCTACATAGTCATCTCCGATATCACTGTCCCCGTGGGTTACGGCCTCCGAGAAATATACCGGCTCAAATTCGCCGCTTTCTCCCTTATATATGGCCTCTATAAGCGCTGTCGTCGTATTCGGACGGTCTGTCCACCATCCGTAATTGCCGCCGCGTACGGTGATGGTCTCTCCCGACCGGGTTTTGAATTCCCGCGCGATCCCGAAGGTATCATGGGCTTTCGCAAGAGAATCCACGTAATCCTTCACCTTTGTTTCATCCAGAGTGACCTCGGTTCCCTCAACTGAGATCCATTGCCCTATAAGCTCACCGTCCACCGTCTCTGAATTGTCGCCATAGTCTATCGTGAGCTTTATCTGTACAAATTTATTGAGATTGTCCCGGAGGGCAGTTAACGAAGGATCATCCTGAAAAACCTCCGGCTGCAGATAGCAGTCCTCTTCTTCCAGCACAACCTCCGGCTGAAGATTTTCCACCGCTTCCTTAACAACCTTCTCTGTAGTCTCCCTGTTTAAGGTTGTTCCTGGATCCTCCGGTATCACGGTGTAACCCGTCTCATTGCTGTATTCGCTGAGATACGCATCCTTCGGCGGACGTTCATTGTCAAATATTCCAAGTGCGGAAAGGCTGGCAAGCAGGCGGTTCTCGTCATAATCCACCACGCTTTCGCTGTGGAATTCGGGGAAATTAAAGAAGGACACAGGCCAGGTGAACGGATTCTGTCCGTCGATACACTCGCCTATTATCCCGTTAAATACCGGCTTCAGGCTGATCTCGGAGGCTTTGATCGTACCGCCGGTCTCTTCCCGTCCCACCACTGTCAGGGCATAGGATGACATCTCATCCGTCAGCAGTTCCTCCGCTTCTTCCTCCGTCATCCTGGCAACCGTCTGCTCGTTAAAGGTGGAATTAGGAAGAAAACGTCCCATGAAATAAAAGGTTCCCAACAGATACACTGCCAAAAGCAGCGCCAAAAAAACTATGGTTACCGTCAATGCTATATTATTCTGCTGTCTTCTCCTGCGTCTTCGCATCTGCTCTTCTCTTCTCGTAATTATCTATCAGATACCTGTATTTACCCAGGTTCATGTCAATTATGGTTTTCAGCCTGCCTTCTGCAAAAAGGTCCGCTCTGGTAAGAAGTCTTATCTTATCATAGTACTGATGTAGATCCTCATCCTCTATGAGATTCTCATTCAGGCGGACGCTTTCCTGATACCCTTCCGGTATCTCCCTCCTCAGGTGTCCCACTCTCCAGTTCTCCTTATACTCAGCCGGAAGCTTTGAAAGGAAGGGATCTCCGAGGGCGAATGTATCATTGAGATACAGATCCGGATTATAATACACCAGTATTCCCGCTGCATTTTCTATGATGCCGCCGGAGAAATTCCACTGTCTGAGATCATCGGTAGCTTCATTATTCCAGGTATCCTGCACGCAGAGATGTCCGGTTTTTATCAGGGAAACCACGTTATTATACAGACTCGTGGTATTAAAGTAATACTCCCTTTCATCGGATATCTGGGAACTGTATTTATGTCCTGCGAGATACTGGGATCCGTCGGTCCTGCCGAAGGTTGCGGCAAATATCACCGATACAAAGGCTGTTATATAGAAAACATTTCTTATCGCCGGCAGCTTCTTTGTATCCATCCGGCTGTCATTCATCATCATTACGGCAAGGCAGACCGATACGAAGAACATATTTGTAAAATGCCTTCCCATCATAAAATCTCCGCCTATACGGATCACATATATACCGTAAAGCATCACCCCTGCGGACACCAGGATGTATTTCAGCTTCCTGCTGTATAGTCCGATAAGAACCGTTACCGCCGGGATGACCACCACCACCGCATCAACCAGCGCGGTATACAGGGTATAAAGAATGCCCCTCTTAATATACTCCGACGTGTCAATAGCTGTTCCCAGCTTCACATAGGCCGGATTCGGGAAGGGAAAGCCGAAATAAAAACCGGCAAAAAGCTCCCAGAGTATAAAGGGCAAAAGCCCCGCGATACCTATTCCCACCGCTTTTATAAAGGATACGTCTTTTCTCTTGAACAGGTAGATCCAGACTATTACCGGCACGAAGATCAGCACGGAATCCATCCTCGCCATCGCAAGGAGCGAGATCAGCACCGCCAGCTCAAACATCTCCTTCCCGTTAAATTCCTCGCGCCCTTTAAGGATATAGAGGAACATCGCGCTTAAGAAAAACAGGAGGCTGTTTTCCAGCCCGGATGTGGTGTAGGAGATAAAGGCCTGACTGCCGCTGAGAGTGATAAAACTGATGATTACCTGCTCTTTCGTACGGCAGATCCCGTAAACCAGTATCTGATATGCGGCCATGGAAAAAAGTGTGCATACCAGAAGGGAAGTGAAGAACATCTCTCTGGTAAAAAAATAAAAAAAGGCTATTATCAGCGTAAACAGCGGACAGGTGCTGGCCGTAGCCCTTTCGCCTATATTGTAAACAAGGCCATGGCCCTCAGCCAAGTTCCTGGACATTACATATCCGTGATATGCGTCGTCAGACTGCCAGGCAAGGGCAACGACTATCAGAAAGAAAGCTATGGATGTAAAAAATCTCCATTTGTCCAGGTCGCTGTCTATACGGAATTTTTTTAAGAAATCTGCCTTTCCTGTACTCTTTTCCATTATCTTAAAAGTATCTGTTCCTTTTTCAGGAACCTGTTATGCCAGGCTGTCCTGAAATACTTGAAATTCGCAAAAAAGGAGTTCTGGGATTCTCCTTCTGTTCTTGCTGCCCAGTGGGCCGGGATCTCGATAAATTTCACTCCGAGCCGCAGCGGTTTCAGCGCTGTTTCTAAAAAGAAGGGATGCCGGAGTTCCTCCCACCTTATCCTCTGCATAAGGTCGGTCGGAAAGATCCTGTAAGCGTATGTCAGATCCGATAATCCGGTAAAATAAAATAATCCTATAACTCTCTCAAATATCAGATTGCATATCAGTTTTATCTTATTATAATGCTCGAACCCGCCGCCTTTTTTCCAGCGTGTGGCGGTGATTATCCTTTTAGGATATTTCTTTGCATGAGCAATAAACTCCCGTATCACATGGGGATCCGTCTCCAGATCCGATGACATCATGACCACATGGGAGCCTTTTGCGAGATTTATGCCCTCCCGGATAGCGCCTCCGACAAAGGGCAGCTCCTGATTATGTATGTATATCGGTATCCTGTTGCTGTACTTTTCTACCAGCTCCTCAGCGGTCTTTCTGGTTTCGGGAGTGGTTCTGTCACAAAGCAGCAGGATAAATTCCGCTATATCTTCTTTGACATTGGTTCCCGCTATGATATCCACCGTCTGTTTCAGCGAATAGGTTTCATCCATCGCGGGAAGAAGTATCGTAACATTCTTAAATGACGAAGGCATTTTAAATCCTCATTTCCCAGTCATGGAATACATCCTCCAGGGTCTGTTCCATGCTGTACTGCCTCTCATAGCCAAGAGCCTTTATCTTGCTGTCATCTCCGAGCAGCAGCGGCTCATCCGCAACGCGGAAAAGCTTCTTGTCCGAGATGACCTTTGCATCCGTTCCGGATATCTTTATCAGCATATCCAGTATCTCCTGTATCTGATATGCCTTGTGATTACAGATATTATACGGCTCTCCCGGATTACCCTTTTCCATCACAAGTCTCATTGCCCTGACTCCGTCTCTCACATCTATATAATCCCTGTAAGTGGTCAGGTTTCCCACATGGATCTCCGGCGGCAGCTTGCCTGCCTTTATAAGGGCCAGCTGTCTCGCAAAGTTCTGAATTGCCGTTGCCGGGGGATGGCCTGTTCCCACATGGATGAACATCCTGGGGAGATACACCTTCATACCGTAATTCAGGGCGTACTGCCGTCCTAAGTTTTCAACTCCGGCCTTTGATACGCCGTAAGGGGTATGGGGCTTCAGCAGCCGGTCCTCTACCAGAGGACAGTCCTCTTCTTTGATATTCCCGTACTCCGCACTGGAGCAGGCCAGCAGTATCTTTGCCTCCGGCACAGCCTCCTTCGCACAGTACAGCACATTTAATGTTCCTGTATAATTGGTCTGATGTGTCACATATTCTAAATTCCAGGAGTCCCCGTTAAAGGCCTGGGCTGCCATATGGATGATGATATCCGGCTTAAAGTCCTTCATTACCTTCATCAGGGCATCCCGCTCCAATATATCGCAGCGGATAATATCCTCATCCTGTATCGCAGACATACGGCTGGACGCGGAATTCCGGGCTAGTCCCTTGACCTCTGCCCCGTCTTTCCTGTAACTGTTCATAAAATGGGAACCTACCATACCGGTTCCGCCAAGCACCAATACTTTCATCTTTTTGTAAATTTCCTTTTCTTTTCCAATGACGGCATAGATAACAGTTATTTTATCAGCACTCTGCCTTATTTGCAACGTCAGCGGATCCGCGAATAAAAGGCAGTAAACCACAGGGATTTACTGCCTCTTTATTTAATGGGTTTAATTTCTCTCAAACACCGCTATATCCGGCGGGTTTGTCTGCGCGATAAACTTCAGTGTTACTCGAAGGGGAAGACGATACCGAACTGCCTGCGGATCTCATCCATCTGCTTCATTATCGTAATGGTTTCACTGTGGGGCATTTCCCCGCATTCGATCCTGCCCTCTTCCAATGCCTTTTTACATGCAAGCACTTCATACTCATAACCGCTGATCTGCTTCGGTACTTCGATATCCTTACGGATCCTGTAGCGGGTTCTGTCCGGTTCGTAGACCGTGATACGCTGGGGATTATTGATGTTCTGAACCGTGATGAAGCCGTCCGTTCCGGCGATCAGTCCACTGCGGTCCGTGAGGGCATACATGGTAGTAAACATGCTGGCCATAGTTCCATCGTTGTATTCCAGCATAATCGTATCCTGCCCGTCGACACCTGTGTCTGTGGGTACCATGAACGCCTCTATCCTTTTAATATCGTTTCCGAGGATCATGCTGGAAAAATTGAGCGTATATACCGTAAGATCCAAAAGACATCCGCCTGCAAGCTCAGGCTTTACCATGCGTTCATTCATGTCGATCCTGTAGCCGAGATTGGATGCAACGGTAACTACTTTCCCTATCTCCCCCGAATCCACCAGATTGCTGATGATCTTCCTGGACGGCATATATCTGGTCCATATGGCTTCCGTAAGGAGCAGCTTTTTCTCTTCAGCAAGCTTTATCATCTCCTCTGCCTGGGCTGTATTCGCCGCGAATGCTTTTTCACAGAGAACATTTCTTCCTGCGTTCAGCGCTTCAATGGTCCATTTATGGTGGTGGGAATGCGGAACCGCAATATAAACGAGATCCACCTTCTCATCGGACAGCATATCCTCATACGATCCGTAGGATTTCTCAAATCCCCACTTTTCTGCGAAATCCGCTGCTCTGCTGCCGTCTCTTGCAGCTACAGCGTATGATTCCACTCCCTCGATCCATGAGATCGTCTCCGCCATTACCTCTGCTATGCCGCCTGCTCCAAGTATTCCTACTCTCATTCCTTTTGTCCCTTTCTCATGATAAACCTGCAGCCATACCCGTTTCCGATTTCCCCTGTCTCCCGTGTCACCCGGTAAGCTCTTCTGCAAGAGTGAGGGCTTTTTCAACTACCACATCGGAGTTATAATGCTGCCACTCGCCCCAGCGTCCGAGTCCGATAATGCCCTTTTTCCTGAGCTCCGATAACAGATCGCTCATAGTCTCGTTTTTCCCGATCGTATTCAGGGGATACGCATATTCATTCACAAAATGAGTGAACCCGCTTTCGTGGTATCTTTCGAGATTTGTCTCTGTCCAGTATCCATTTGAAGAACCACAGAAATTGTGTCTGACAAGTATCCGGTGATAATCCTTATCCTGGTCAGGATAGTAGATCCAATGAGCCTTCGTATCTAAGTCTTCGGGATGATATTCCGTAACAATGGAAGAGAATTTTAGCGTATCTATCCCCTTAAGAAGCTTTTCATCCGCACCCTTAATACTTTCAAAAGCTGTCCAGGGGGTGGTATTTATGATAGTATCGGCCCGGTACTCACCGTTAACGGTACCGTTATCCGCATCTATAGTTTTTGCCTCAACGCCGGTCAGCAGCCGGTCTCCCAAACTATCCGCAATACGGCTCCAGAGCTCACCGTAGCCATACTTCTTCGGATAGAAAAATTCCGCATGTCCCGGCTGGGTTCCGTAGGCCCTGTGCTCTAAGCAGCTCCTTAAAGTATCTTCAAAGGATACGTCCGGCAGCTTTTCCAGCCAGTATGTGCCGAGGGAATCGAGATTTTTCCCGAACATTTTTTCATTATAGGGAAGCATATAATCCTCTGCTATACGCTTTCCTAACTTCCAGTAGATCCAGTCGGTGAATTTCTCCGGTTTGGGTTTCCCTGATACACAGCCCGCCTCGGCTATGGCTTTCAGGTATTCCACCTGGGAATCTATATCCAGCATCCAGATGTTCGCTTCTATGGGACTCCCTATTATCTGACCCTTAAGGTCTATTCTGGAATCCCTTTCAAATCTGTCCCACTCCTCTTCCGGCATAAATTTAAAAAGGAACTCATTGACCTTCGGACGCCTCACATCTAAAAAATGTCCTCCTCCGATGTCAAAGCCGGTGCCGTCAATAGTGACGCTGCGGCAGAGTCCGCCCGCTTCCTTTTCCTTTTCCAGAACTAAAAAGTCTGTTATTCCCTTTTCCTTTAATGCGGCAGCAAGGGAGAGTCCTGCTGCTCCCCCTCCTATTATCAGATATTTCATTTTTTATTTACTCCCTCATTACACTCTTCCGTCGTGCCGACTTGGCTTCATAAAGCCTCTCATCTGCGACCTTCAGGGCTGTCTTTAATCCGATCGGCATGTCTCCGGCCCGGAGTTCGCAGCACCCCACAGATACATTTACGTAGTAAGGTTTTTCGGAATCGGCATTCCAGTCTCCGCAGCGGATCCTGACTCTGGTCACAAAGGCCTCGATATCTCCCTCCGATTCCAGTTTCATTATTCCCGTGAATTCATCTCCGCCTGAACGGCCGATAGGACTGCCCGCCGGCAGTGTCTGCTTCAGTATCTCCGTTGCCGATCGGATGGCATAATCGCCTTCCGCATGACCGAAATTATCATTTATCTGCTTCAGATGATCAAGATCCGCCATTACCAGGGCATACGTACTGTCATCATTTTCCTTTGTCTCATGGATAAAATCAACGACGCGGCTCATTACGCCGGTACGGTTCAGTACACCGGTGAGTTCGTCATGACTTGCCGCATAATCAAGTATCTGGTTTTTCTCTTCCAGAGCCTGCCTCATTTCCTGCTGTTCGAGAGCGAGATACAGGAAGAAAAGAGCACTTCCTATTTCCAGGGAAAGAGTCTCGTAAAACAGGACGTCACTGAAGTCTATCTCTACGCTGAGCACTCCATATTGGGTATTCCCATGGAAAAGTATGAAGTTCATGCGGTTAACAGGCCCTTCATAAGGCTCTACCCAGGCTCTGGTCATTCCGCCATATGAGATCCTGGGAGCATCCTTCTTGTCATATGAGACGAAGTTCTCGCCCTTCTGCCTCATAAAAAGCCTGAGATAAGGCGGCGCCGTAAGCATGTCTCCCTCTTCCATGACCATGGGTTTTTCGAGAAGGCATACCATGGAACTCTTTGTCCCGATATGGCTTAAAAGATTCGCCATCTTCTCAAAAAACTTTTTCTCCGTAACGGAGCGCATCTGAAGATTTCTGAGGATCAGAGTGGAAACCAGGGACTTTAACTGCATCTGATAAGCATTTGATCTGCTTTCTACCAAAAGCCTGTTCTCGCCGCCTTCTTTAGTTACCCGCTTTTTCTCCTGATGATCAGTACACCCGCAGGACGAACGGCATACAAAGTCCGCATGAAGAACCTCGCTCTTCGCATCTTCTCCGTGAAGGATCTGACGTATTTTTTCGGCGCATCTCTTTGCTATTTCCTCATAGTCCTGGAATACGGTTGTGAGCGGAGGGTCCAGATAAGCAGAGATCGGAACATCATCGAAACCGGTAACAAAGAAATCCTTTCCGACGGTCTTCCCCATCTCCTTTACCACTCTGTAAACCGTCATCGCCATTTCATCATTAGATGCGGCAATGGCTTTGAGATCCGGATGTCTCTCGAGAAGATCCCGTACCTCTTTCTCAACATGTCCCTGATAATTGCCTTTTACTATCAGACTGTCGTCCTTTTCTATCCCGCTTTCCTCCAAGGCGTCCAAATATGCCTGCAGACGCACTCCGCTGTCCACATGGCTCATCTGACCGGTAAGTAAACCGATCTTTTTAAGGCCGTGGCAGTTTATCAGGTGGAGTATGCACTCCTTCATGCCCGAGTAATTATCTACGTTTATGATTATGCTCCCGGGATTCTCAGGAAGCGATTTGTCATCTTTTAAGAGAATGACCGGAACCTTCGGCAGATGGGCTATGAATCTGTGAATATCCATGAAGTGATTCTGCCCTATTTTTATATTCCCGTAGATGATCACCAGGATATCCGGCGCGTCATAATTACTGTATGAAAAAAGGGAATAATAATGACTTCCGAACCCGACGTCATCAAGGGAATATTGCTCCACTAAGCTGGATGAGACTGTTCCGAAATAAAAACGGATATCCACGTTTTCGTCCCGAAGAGACTCATTAACAATAGTCGCCAGAAGCCGGTTCAGGTTGTCTTCCCTGAACTGGCCGGACATTATTCCGATAACCGGTCTTTTTTTATCCATAACACACCTCGGAAAGCAGATTTATATGACACTAATTATAACACAATATCGCGGGGATTTGGTCTGCGGATATTCTCCTGACCGGACACCGGGCTGATTGACAGGGTGTGAAAAAAGGGCTATTATTTGCGCCGTAATGAGTACTAAAAGCGTTCATTCCATGACAGAGGGAGATCCTCTGAAGTTAATACTGCAGTTTGCTTTTCCCTTATTGCTCGGGAATCTTTTTCAGCAGACGTATAATATAGTTGATGCCGCCATCGTTGGACAGGCCTTAGGTGCCAAGGCTCTTGCGGGAGTAGGCGCCTCCAGCAGCGTACAGTTTCTGATCATGGGTTTCTGCATCGGACTATGCGCAGGCTTTGCCGTTCCTGTGGCCCAGCGTTTTGGTGCCGGGGATATGAAATCCTTAAGACGGTATGTTTTCCACGGCACTCTCCTGGTGATCATATTCTCTGTGGTTCTGACCCTGGCCTGTACTCTGGCCTGCAATAACATACTGCGGATCCTCAGGACTCCGGAGGATATTTACGACAACGCCTATATCTATCTCTTTGTGCTGTTCTGCGGGATACCCTTTACCCTGCTGTATAATACGGCTGCCGGTTTCTTGCGGTCTGTCGGTGACAGCCGCACGCCCTTTATCTTCCTTGCCGTTTCAACGGTCGCGAATATAGGACTGGATCTATACTGCATCACTGTTTTGAAATGGGGAATCTTCGGAGCTGCCATTGCCACCGTTGCTTCACAGGCAACGAGCGGGATCCTCTGTCTGATCTATATCCTGGTGAAAATGAGATTCATTATCCCAAAAACGGAAGATCTGCTTATAAAGGGCTCTTATTTTGCCACCCTGCTGAACATGGGTCTGCCAATGGGTATGCAGTACTCCATAACCGCTATAGGCAGCATGGTAATGCAGTCCGCCAATAATTCCCTGGGAAGTGTTTATGTTTCCGGCTTTACTGCCGGCATGAAGATAAAACAGTTTACCATGTGTCCCTTTGATGCGCTGGCAACTGCTGCCGCCACCTTCTGCAGCCAGAATTACGGTGCCGGCAACGTTCTGCGGATCAAAAAAGGATTAAAGATCGGTCTCATTCTGGCCGTGTCCTACGGTATCTTCGCCGGGCTTCTTTTGATCCTGTTCGGAAGGCCCGCTTCCATGCTGTTTGTGAGCCGGGATTCCACTGCAGTCCTTGATGCTTCCGCAAAGTATCTCCGTGCCCTCGGCTTTTTCTACTGGTCTCTCGGTATTTTAGGAGTCACCCGAATGGTGACCCAGGGACTGGGGTTCTCAATGCTGACGATACTTTCCGGTTTCACGGAAATGGTGGCCCGTATCCTTATGAGCCTGTTTGCGGTTCCCGCATTCGGATATGATGCCATTGTTTTTACTGATCAGAGTGCATGGCTGTCCGCCTGCTTCTACATAGTCCCTGTCTGCCTTTTCTGTATTAACAGAATAGAAAAATTGCTCCGCATGAAAGCGGAGCAATCATGAATCTTATTTGAAGACTTCTTCTTTTAACGGTATTGAATCGGTGGCGCCGGGCCTGGTCACCGCAATGGATGACGCCTTTGCTGCTATGTCGAGACTTTCCGGAATATCGTGTCCGTTTATCACGGAAGAAATAAAGTATCCCGTGAAAGTGTCTCCCGCTGCCGTGGTATCTACAGCCTTTACCTTGTATATTCCCTGACGGTATTCCTTGTCCTTATGCTTATATATACTGCCTTCACTTCCAAGTGTCAGAACGATCTCTGCCTCCGGGAATTTCTTTGTCAGCGCGGCAAGTATCTTATCCGCTTCCTTTTCTCCTGTGATCTGTCCTCCCTCTATCTCATTTAAGAGGAAAAGAGAGATCTTTTTGAGATCGCATTTATCAACCGCACTGTCATAGGGAGAAGGATTCAGCACGATCTTCAGTTTCCGCTCATAAGCCCGGTCTATGATGTAGTCAAGGAGATTCACTTCGTTCTGGAGGATGAGCATATCACCTTCCTCGAAGCTGCCCAGAACCTCATCGATGTACTCCTTTGTGAACTGCCGGTTTGCGCCGCCAAAAAGGAGGATTGAATTCTGTCCTTCCTTATCCACCTGGATGATAGTGTGTCCCGAACGTCCGGCGATCTTTTTTATAAAAGTCGTGTCCACCCCGTTCTCGGTACATTTATCAATTAAAAGCTGTCCCTCTTCCCCGACAAGCCCCGCATGATAGACCTTTACACCTGCCTTAGAAAGGGCAATCGATTGATTCAGGCCCTTTCCGCCGCAGTTTTCCTTTACGTCACCTGTGGGCTCCGTCTCTCCGGGGATGATGATATGATCCACCGGATAAACATAGTCGATATTCAGGGATCCGAAATTCAATACTTTCATGACATTTATACCCCTCTTTCAACGTAATATTTATACCTTCGCCGGCTCCGTTATGCAGAATACCGGACAGAGCATCTTATACGTTAAATTCTCCGATAGTTTCCTGCAGACTGTCAATACCACCGAGAACATCTTTTGTCTCTTCCGTAACGGATTCGCTGGATGCTGTAATTCTCTGCAGATTATTATTGATATCCTGAACAGCGCGGCTCAGGTCTTCCTGAGTGCTGTCGATTGCTGCGATACCGGACTCTATTCCTTCTATGGATCCGGAGAGTTCCTTGGAGTCTGCATTTAAGAGGCCGCTGATATGCGCATAGAAATCGGCATCATCCTTATAATTCTGTGCCAGCTGCTCCATGTTATCGTAATCGCCCATAACAACCTCGTTGAGGAATGTCAGGATATTATTACTCTCATCCGAAAGCGCCTGCACGCTGTCAGTCACCTTCTGGGTAAGATCATTGACCTTGTCGATCTCGCTCTTGGTTGTTGATGCCAGGCCGTTTATTTCCTCAGCCACAACTGCGAAGCCTCTGCCCGCTTCTCCTGCTCTTGCTGCCTCTATGGAAGCATTGAGAGCCAGCAGGTTTGTCTGGCTTGCTATGCCGCTGATCGCATTTGATACATCAACGATCTCATGTATAACCTTTGCCTCTTCGATAGCTGCAGACAGCCTTTCTCTGGATTCTCTCGTAACATCAACAGCATGGGCTTTGTTCTTCAGAACCACAGGTACCGTTGCCTCTACGCGGTCGATAATCTCCTTGGTTCTCGCATCCATTTCGTTTATCTGATCCATCAGTGCTTCAACCGTATTGTTGATCTCGCTGCTGGCATCATTGATGCTCCGTATGCTGTTTGTCTGAACATCGATATTAGCACCTGTTTCCTCCATCGTAGCACTGATTTCGGAAATGCTGTTATTGATATCGCTGATCTTTTCATTGGTTCCCACCATCTTGTCCTGAATATCCGCAGATTCACTGCGCGTACGACGAATGGTGTAGATAAATCTTTCCTCCAGTTCCTTTATCAGATAATCGATCTCGGCAACCTCGCTGCCCTTAAAGCTGTTTTTCTCAGTTCCTATTATCTTCTCACGTACAAAGATCTTCATCCTTTCCATTGGTGCCAGCAGACGTTTTATCATGAGCACCATGATGATAATGGCCGCTGCAGTTGCGATCAAAGCAATGATAACAGCCATAATGATGATCCTGGTCACGGGAGCGGAAATAACCGCAGAAGGAAGGGCAAGCCCCAGAACCCAGCCGCTCTTTGTTACGGCTGAAGTTGCAAAATAGTTCTTTTCTCCGTCATAGTCTTTTTGCTGGATCACAGCACTTCCGGGAGCAGAAACTATACCTGATAAGCCGGACATCACATCCGCTACATTTGTAATGCTGTCCTCTCCGGGTAAATATGCGGGGTTGTCATGTATAATTATGTTATTTGAGGAGTCTATCAGGAAACCATACTGGCCGCCTGTTTTGGGTATGCTCTCCATTACGGAATTTATAGTATCAAGAGTAACGTCCGCGCCTACTACGCCGATCAGCTGTCCATCGTGAAAGATCGGAGAAGCTATGGTGATACACACGCCGCCCACCAGAACATCCATGTAGGGATCGGTGACAGTCGTGGCACCCGCAGCCTGTGCTGCCTTATACCATCCACGGGCTGTGGGATCATAACCTTCGGGAGTGGTGGCTTCCGGATTTGACTGGGTAAACTGCTTATCAGACAAACCTATATACATATTCAGGAGCTCCCCTCTGTTTGATGCATGGGCAACCAGTATCTTGTGAAGCTCTTCTATGTCGGGAGTTGCGGTTTCGAGACCGTTTACATCATAAACCACACCCTCCACCATGGTCCGTTCACTCTCAAACCAGATATCAATTTCGCCTGCATATTTATCCGCCTGATCCTGCAGTTTAGTTGTCTGGCTTTCCGTAAGGTTTTTGCTGGAAATCATCACACACATTCCGTTAGATATCAGTAATGCCAGTATTATTATGATGATTACCGTTGAAGTAATTTTCGCATTGATCGTCTTTCCCATGAACTTAATCCTCCTATGCAATGCATAATTATACTGATTTCATTCATTGTATAAATAATATATGCATTGTCTTTGTTGGTCAAGACGCTTTACTATGGTCACTTCATTAATTAAACCCTCATTTTACTTCTGTCAGGTCAACCTTTGCATCCTCAAAGAGATAATCATATCCCTTCCCTGTTTTAGGATCGATCATATACCAGGCACTGGTAGCTGTGTGAGTAGGCAGCTGCTCATAGAGGTGGATGAGGATCATCCCGTCATCCTGCTCCTCTCCTTCGGCAACGGGCGGTCTGAAATTGTTATGCTTCTCATAATAATCCTGCGCCATTTTGCACAACTCATCTGTTGTATAACCGCCTCCGCTGTTTGCAGCAGGCTCCTCTTTCTTTTCATACGACGATTCCTTTGAATCCGCGGCTATTCCAAAGGGCTTGAAATTTATAGTACCGATATCGGAAACAAAGCCATCCATAAGCATATTGAAATCTTCTTCCGAAACAGGCTGACCCATGGAAGCATCAAAGTCATCTGTCTGAACGAAAAACCACGGCTTATTTTTATCGGCATTTTCGTCATAAAGCAGTCCTTCCACCATCCTGAGCCTGTCTGCCTCCGGATCCAGTACATAGCTGAAGAAAAATCCGTCAGATGCGCCGCTTGATCCTTCCCTGAATATCGAGGATCCGTCAACACAGAGGTAATAACAGTCCCTCTCTCCACCATCTATAAGTATGACCGGTTTTCCCTTCTTCAGGGTATAGGCCTGATAAATAGTATCCTGGTATCCTTCTTCCGGCTGCCTTCCGATAAAGAGCTCAGCGATGCCGTCTTTATTTATATCCGTTATCATGTAACCGATCTTATCCCTGTCTTTTTCATCATTGGAATATATCAACATATAGGAAAGACCGTTATCTATAAGCTTATCTCCGTCCCATCCCTCCTGCAGAGCTGTTTTATATTTTTCCAGGATTTCCTGATAGTCTTTTTCAGCCTGCGCTAACAGCTCGGGATTTTCCTCTATAGATATTGACTCTTCCGGCATTTCAGCTTCCTGAATCGCATTCTCGTCCGGTGCTTCCTCATTTTCTTCCTCAGCCGCTGCAGCCTGTTCTGCTTTAGGAGCTGTAGGAGCCTGAGCTTCCTCGGCTGCCTGACCGGCTGCCTCTGCCGAACCCTTCTCAGGAGATACTCCTGAGGTATCTGCCTTATTACAGCCCTGCATAAGGCCTGCCATCAGCATAGTCGTGATCAGGATAACTAAAACTTTCTTATTCATTACGCTCTCCTTAATATTTATAACCATATCTGCAGATAAGTATTATTATACTGATAACTGCAGTACCTGCAATAATCCTAAATAATAAATGTACCCATACCGGTTCAGGACCCGCTTTTAATGAGATTTATTTAAAATAAAAAAGTGCCCAGAGCCGGAATCGAACCAGCGACACGAGGATTTTCAGTCCTCTGCTCTACCAACTGAGCTATCTGGGCGAATAGTGAGCATGATCAGCAAGCATTTTCAAAATCGGAAAGTTCGTGAACGCTTGCGTTCTAAGAACTTTATGATTTTTGAAAATAGTTTGCTCGTCTTTGCGAGCAAACGTACATCCGGCGGTTGCGAAGCAAGCGACGAATGGGCTTGCGATCTTGACAATAAAATTGTCGCGCATTGCGGATGATAATCAAGCATTTTCAAAATCGGAAAGTTCGTGAACGCTTGCGTTCTAAGAACTTTATGATTTTTGAAAATAGTTTGCTCGTCTTTGCGGATTTAATTTTGAAAGTACATAGCTAACAATTTCTGTGAAATAGCGGGGACAGGATTTGAACCTGTGACCTTCGGGTTATGAGCCCGACGAGCTTCCAGACTGCTCCACCCCGCGTCGTCGCGATTGACTGCGCTTCTGCTCCTCCGCTGTGAACAGCGAACTCGCTCACGCTTCTTCATCGCTCCTCTTCCCCACGAAACAGGTTTCGCGGGGCTCCCTGATCAGTTGAATTTAATCAAATCATCAGAGTCTGATCTTTGTTCTCAACTGGATGGTGATGGATTCGAACCATCGAAGTCGTCGACAACAGATTTACAGTCTGCCCCCTTTGGCCACTCGGGAAACCATCCATATAAAATATAATGTGCTATGCCCTTCTCAAGGGAGAGCCGATGAGCGGACTCGAACCGTTAACCTGCTGATTACAAATCAGCTGCTCTGCCATTGAGCCACATCGGCATTTGTTAAAAAGTGGGACCTATAGGGCTCGAACCTATGACCCTCTGCTTGTAAGGCAGATGCTCTCCCAGCTGAGCTAAGATCCCACATACGACCCAGGACGGACTTGAACCGACGACCTCCGCCGTGACAGGGCGGCGCTCTAACCAACTGAGCCACTGGGCCTCGTGATTATGAACCACAAAAACCGAACATCGAACAGATCTATATCTACAATTGAGAGTTTTCTAAACCTGCGTTCTGTAAGCGCTTCGCACTTACTGCGCGGCGAATCTTCGATTCGTCGCATAAGTAAAGCTATCGACCTATTAGTAATGGTCAG
>JAIKXV010000031.1 GCA_024683935.1 Lachnospiraceae bacterium
TATTTGAAAGATGAGGAGCAATACCAATGGCTAACAGGAACGGGAAGAAAAAGAAATTAAGGCTTAAGAAGAGCGTCCGGCGTACCATCGCCACTCTCCTTATGATAACCGCCATAATCGTGGCGGCTATTCCCGCACCTACGGTCAGGGCAGAATCCGGTGAATATACAGAAGACAGAGTGGTCTGGAAATTCAACATTGTGGATGAGGGTAATAAAACCGCCCAGATCACAGGATATAAGCCCAATACCGCAATCGTCTCATCCTATGATGAAATCAGTGATATCACGATTCCCAAAACTGTAAAAAAAAATAAAGATGGTGCAGATGTTGAATACACTGTTGTCAGTGTTGCGAATTTGGACTGCGGGTCCGGAGGAGTTAAAGATGCTCTGCAGACGGTACGTTTTCATTCCGAAAGCCAGGTAAAAAGTATAGAAGCATACACATTGATTAACAGTACAGGGCTTACTTCCGTTGAACTCCCGGATTCGTTGGAAACCATAGGAGACAGTGCTTTTGAGGGATGTAGTGCTCTTACCGGAACATTGAACATACCGGAAAATGTGAAATCTATAGGTATGATGTGCTTCACCGGGACAAAGTACGGTTCTGTAAATATTCAAAGCAAAAACCTTACCAATATAAACCGAAAAGCCTTTTATCGCTGTGACATGCTGAACAGTGTTAGTTTTCCGAACGATGGAATGAATGGAAGCATTGAGATTGGAAGCGGTGCTTTTATGGAATGCCCGGAACTGGCTACAATCAATCTGCCTGCCAACCTTCAGTCTATCGGGGATAATGCTTTCTCCGGCTGCAGTAAGCTTGGAAATGGCCAGACTTTGAGCTTTGAAGGATTGACCAACTTAAATTCCATTGGTGCAAATGCTTTCGACGGCTGTGAAAAGATTACAGGTTTCCCCGGATTAAATAATACTCAAGTTGGAAGTATAAAGACGGGAACTTTCTTAAACTGCAAAGGTCTAAAATCAATAGAACTGCCCACATCATGTACTTCGATATCTCCGGATGCCTTTATGGGCTGTGAGAAACTGACGGAGATCAAACTTCCCGGCAGTCTTGCCTCTATTGAGAATGGAACGTTTCTCAGTTGTGCAAGCGGTGGGGCAAAACTGGATTTCTGGTTATTTAACAGAGACAATACTGTTGTTCCGAAGGATGGTAATGATTATCCAAAATACGGTAATGATGTTGATATCAGTGACAGAAGTAATGTTGATATTCTGCCTACACATGAGAACGTAACAGTACACGCATTCGGAACATTTGATGGAAGTGTTTCAAATATAAAAAGGTATTGCTCCAGAGAAGGGAAGGAAATACAGTTTGATGATCTGGCCGGCGGAGTATCCGCAAAAGGATATGATAAAGATGATAAAGGGGTGATAACCTGGATAGATTATAAGGTCTATACGGATGGCTATCTGGATCTGGATCAGATCGCCAAAGATAACAATGATACATTTACAGGAATAAAAAGGTCTGCCTTCGCATACAGAGAGGATGACGGAGGAAATGAGATCCCATGTCCGTACAGTACAATTGTACTTCCTGACAGCTGCACATATTTAGATGACGAGACTTTTGCAAACTGCAGAAAACTGACTTTTCTTAAAGCCCCTGCATCAAATTATACACTTGAGAACAATGGTGAAAATCTGTTCTACAGACCGGGAAGCGGTTCGGTAAAAGCCAGCTGGGTTGCCTCAGATAAAAGCGTAGGGGATAAAAAATTCACTATTTCAGGTGTTATCAGCCCTGAGAACAGTCTGTTTGTCCTTGCCATGAATAAAGAGATACCTACAAGGACCAGCGATCAGATAAGGACGAACATACCTTTCCAGAATTCTGATAATTCTGAAAAAGGATATACGCTTATTGTCCAGAATAAAGAAGCAAAGTATGGATGGAATAAGGACGGAGGTTCCAATTCCGGTACAACAACGCTTACAAATTATACTCCTCAAAGTGCTACAGAATCTTCATACGATCTGGTTATTCCGGATGGTATTAATAAGATTGACCTTGCAACTGAAAGTGTGGATGCAAACGGAAACGAAACCACTGCTATTACAGGTAATACTTCGTTGCACAGTTTTATTGTTGAAGAGGCAGCACACAGTAACAGCGGTCTCAGGGAAATAGATTCATATTTCTTTAAGGGATGCACAAATCTTTCAGAGGTATGTCTTCCATCTACTATTACCAAAATAGGGGCGGCTCCGTTTATCGGCTGTACAAATCTCGGGAAAAACAAATTAACCATAAACAATAATAAATATGGTTATTCTGCCGAAGATGGAATTCTATACGGTGATGATAAAAAAACAATTATAGAAGTTCTGGAAAGTGCCGGGATCGTTAATTTTAAGGATGATGATTCGAGATTTAATGATGTGACGACTCTTGGGGAGTCAGCTATGTCCTGGCTTGGTAATCTGGAAACAGTTACTCTTAATCGCGGAAATATCACTAAGATTCCAGATAAATGCTTTGCACATTCGGGTTCATTGAAGACTATAACACTTGGAAATTCAATTAAAAGCTGCGGCGATGAGGCTTTTTCATACATTGCGACTCCTGCAACTTTGGAAGTATATAGCACAGATGTGACGTATGCTTATAATAAAGCAAACGGGGTAGATTCATTTAAGGGAAATGCTTCAAAAGATGCCAGCGCCGAACCTCATGAGTACAATCTGTATAGTACCGATGATCAACCGGGTAATACAACTTATGACAGAGGTAATATGACAAACTCTGACGGCGTTTATTACATTGCAAAGCTTAACGAGTCCGGAAAAACAGATCTACAAAAAGCAGGTTATGAAATATACGTTCCAAAACACGGACAAGCACCTTTTGACAGGGAACTTAAACCCGGAAAGAGTGAAAACGAAGAATCCACCACTGATTTTGTGGTTAGAAAGCTTCGGAGTGACGGAAGCGGGAAATATGATTATCTTGAAAACGGTAAGGATTTTGAACAAGTAGGGCAGACCTGGAGCATCAAAACAGATGTTGCAAAAACCTTTAGTTTTTCTGTTCGTGGAATAACAAATTATTCCGGAGAATTAAGCGGTCAGTTTGTTGTTGATGGCTCCGGAGGCGGTGGCGGCGGAGGAGGAAGTACCAGTGGCAATGCCGTTTCAAGTAATGCAGCCTTTACTGTTGATAAGCTGAATCCGAACCAGTTTGAGTTTGCCGCCACAACCATAGAACCGGATCTTACGGTCAGGCTGAAGTCAGATCCCAGGGTAATACTGAGGGAAGACAGGGATTATTTCGTAAAATACGAGAATAACTATTATCCCGGAAAAGCAACAGCCAATGTATTCGGTCTGGATGAATTCAGCGGACAGACTGATTCTACGGACTTTGCTATCAGAAAGAATATTGCCGACTGCGTTGTGGAGGTTGAAAATGCTGCCTATACGGGACAGCTTGTTCAGCCTGCGGTTCATGTGTTCGATTATGACGTGGATAAGGAACTGGCGGCCGGAACCGACTACATACTTACCCGTTATGAGAATAACGTGAAGCTCGGAAAGAAGACGGCTACGGCTTACGTGGAGGGTATCGGAAATTACTACGGAGAGAATAAGGGTAAATTCTCCATTTTGAAGACAACTTCCTCAAGCTCAAAGAGTACCTCAAGCACCAGCAAGAGCTCCAGCTCGTCATCTTCATCCAGCTCATCAACGAGCTCCAGCAGCACTACCAGTTCCAGCAGCTCGGCAGAAAGCAGTTCCGGCAATGGCGCAGGTAATAATGCTCCCGCAAGCTCAGGACGTGAAGTTCCAGTAGATACCGGTGATACGGGACTCGGAGACGCCAGCGGAACCATAGAGGGAACTCTTGACAATTATGTGATCAAGATCACAAAGACTGACGAAGCAGATGCCGAGTTTGCCAAAGCCCTGTCTGACGAATACGGCGATGCTGTTTCAGGTTTCAGGGATTTTGCAATGGATATCAGTCTTTATGACTCTACCGGTGAGCACAAGATAGAGGCACCTCCCGGAATAAAGGTAAATCTTACAATACCTCTTCCTGAACCCCAGGCACTCTATGGAGGAAATAACAAGGTGGCTGCTGTTGACCACAACGGAAAGCTTGAGAATCTGTCCACCAGGTTCTCAATGATAGACGGGGCGCCCTGTGCGACCTTTACGGCGACCCACTTCTCCACATATGGATTCTATGTAGATACCAATAACCTGTCGGCAGGAGATCTGGATAATACTCCGAAGACCGGTGATCCCATAAGTCCCAAGTGGGTTCTCGCCATAGGACTTGCAGCATTGTCCTTATTCCTGTTCTTAAAGAAGGATCCGCAGCCCAATGCCGCAAAAGCATAAAATAAAAAAATATTTTGTATATTTTTCAGTACTTTCTGTGCTGGGAGTGCTGGCAATAATGGCCCTAACCCTAGTATTTATAAGGCCTTCAGCCTCTTTTGCAGACAGCTCCATGGAGATTAACGGAAATGGGGTTTTAGTCCGATATAATATAAAGGATGGTGTAACCCAGGTTAGTTTACCCGGAAATGTAAGAGCTATCGGAAACGAAGCTTTTATGGGGGATAAAACCCTGGAGAGGATATACATCCCGGGAAGTGTTAAGGCCATCGGATCAAAGGCGTTTTACGGATGTTCCCGCCTTATGGAGATCAACATCCAGGAGGGGACAGAGGAAATAAAGGACAGCGCCTTTGCGATGTGTACCGGATTAAGCAGGGTGCAGCTCCCGGCATCGCTCAGAACCTTAGGAAACGGTGTTTTTGCCGGAGACGGGGCGCTTAACAGTATCAGTATTGCAGACGGAAACCGGGCATTTTTCCTGAATGACAATGTGATATACAACAGGGATTCCACCAGGATCATTGAAATGGTCCCGGGACGGCAGGGTGAGAGCTATGATATGCCTTTTTCCGTCCACACTATAGCACCGTATGCGTTCTGGGGAGCGGAAAACCTGAAGAAGGTAAGGGTTTCAAATAATGTAACCGCCATAACGCCCTTTTCCTTTACAAATGCTAACGGACTGGAATTCATTTACCTCCCGAACTCGGTAAATTCCATACAGGAATACGCATTCAGGGACTGTAAGAATCTGAAGTATATCGGAGCTGAGGGCAGCATAGGCTATATAGATAAGAGTGCTTTCGAAGGCAGCACCGAAGCGGTGATAAAGGACAATGTGAGCCTGGAAACCGCGCTGAATGAGTATAACAGCGTTGATGCAGAGACTGAGGAAAAGAAATCCCCTGCATCCGGTAAAAAGCAAAAGAAGAGTTCTTCCGAGAATAAAAAGGATAAGAAGGAAGCAAGACAGGAAGAAAAAGAGGAAGAAAATAAGGGACAGGTCGAAAACGGCGGCGAAGTGATTTTTAACACGCCATGGGGGATCAATGCCCCGTATAAGGAAATAGATACATCTGATCCGAATCTTTACGGAACGGGAAAGATAGTAGGTGGAAAGACAATTATCATGCCTGCGAAGAAGCAGGATTATTCAAAGATTTCAGGAAACAAGGCAGAATGACCGGCATTTCTGCAGAATGTGAGGCAACTATGAGAAAACGGTGTCTTAAAAAAAGAATAGCGTTTTTACTGGCAGTTATGATGTTGATCATGAACTG
>JAIKXV010000037.1 GCA_024683935.1 Lachnospiraceae bacterium
AGCAGATAGTCGCAGAGCGTGACAGGGGTGCGGCGGTATTATTGATATCCCTGGAACTCGATGAGGTAATGAATCTTGCCGATACCATCGGCGTCATTTTCGACGGCAGGATAGACAGGATAGCCAAAGCCTCCGAACTGTCCGTGAATGAAGTGGGAGAATATATGGCAGGAGTAGGGAAGGGAGATGCCGGATGAAAAAAACATTGGTCAAACTGCTCGGAAAAGAGAAGGGACAGATGTTTAGAATATCCCTGTTTTCCATATTTATCAGTCTTATCGTCGGATCCGTTATCCTCCTCCTCATAGGGAAGAATCCGCTTTCCGCCTACGGGAATCTCCTTCAGGGCACGGGGATCCTCCCGAAGTACTCGTATGCGGGACGGCAGAATATGTTTACGGATTTCATGAGCTTTCTGGATGCTCTGACGCCTATGATCTTTGCGGCCCTTGCTGTATCCGTGGCGTTAAAGTGCGGTCTCTTCAATATCGGTGTATCGGGGATGATGTTAGCGGCAGGCTTTGCCGCCAGCGTTACCGTCGGAATGTCCGGTCTTGCCGCACCTGTTGCGAAGCCCCTCGTCATCTTGATCGGGATCGTGGTCGGGGGCCTTGTGGGAGGACTCATCGGCTGGCTGAAATATAAGTTCAATATAAATGAAGTTGTGTCTGCGATAATGCTGAATTATACGCTAATGTATATCGTCACGTTCTTCATCAACTCATTTTACGCAGATCCCGTATCGAGGCAGAGCACGCCGGTAACCGATGCATCGCGCCTTACTCTCGTAGGCGTAAAGGCTATGGGGCTTAAGATCGATATTCCTTTAGCCTTTCCCCTTGCAGTACTTACAGCCATTCTGATCAAGTTCATTATGGACAGGACCATCACCGGCTTTGAGATAAAGGCGGTGGGCTTAAGCCATAAGGCAGCGGAATATGCCGGGATAAGCATACGAAATAACATCATAAAGACCATGGTGATCTCCGGTGCGCTGGCCGGAGTGGCAGGGGTCACTTACTTTTGCGGATATACCGGATCCATCCAGCCGGGAGTGGTACCGGGCATGGGCTTTAATGCCATAGCGGTCTCCCTTCTCGGAAACAGCGATCCCATAGGGTGTATCTTTTCTTCATTCCTTATCACGATCCTATCAAAGGGAGCCATATACTTAAGCAGCCAGCAGGGAGTAGATATCGAGATCGCAGATCTTATCACCGCTGTGATCCTGATCTTTGCAGCCTTAAGCGAATTCATAAAGATGTACGTAACGAGAGCAGCCGCTGAGATCAAGCAGACAGAGGGAGAACACTGAGTATGATAGAAACGATAATAATAGACGGATTGGCGTTCGCGCTGCCTATGTTCGTGATGTCAGTGGGCGGCATCTTCAGTGAGAAAAGCGGGATAACAAACCTGGCGCTGGAAGGTCTGCAGGGCTTTGGCGCCTTTATAGGTTCCCTCGCGGCGATATTACTTGTCTCCGGATTCGCGGGCGGTTCAAAGATGCCCTACTATCTCTCATTTCTGACAGCCTTTATCGGAGGCATGCTCTATGCCATGCTGCATGTCCTGCTCTGCATAAAGTTTAAGGCCAATCAGATAATCAGCGGCGTGGTTGTAAATATCCTGGCCGTGGCTCTCACGACCTTCCTTACCAAAAGGATCAACGAGGCCTTCTTTTTACAGAAGTCGAATAAGTTCGTCCTGGAAACCAGCATGCGATTCACCATTCCGGTCTTATCAAAGATCCCGGTGCTGGGAGCTGTATTTACAAACGTATACCCCTTTGAGGTAATGATCATTGTGATCGCAGTCATTACCTGGTATGTGATGTACAGGACTCCATACGGTATGCACTTAAGAGCCTGCGGCGATAATCCGCATTCCGCAGATGCGGCAGGAATAGACGTTAACCGGGTCCGCACCATAGCGGTCATCCTTTCGGGAGGATTATCCGCCATCGGAGGAATGAGCTATGCATACTCGATCTCCGCAAGCTTCTCTCCGGATATCTATCTGGGATATGGTTATCTCGCCATCGCGGCCCTTATCTTTGGCAACTGGTCCATCCTGCCCACGCTGGGAGCCTGTCTCCTCTTCGGCTTTGCAAGAAGCGCAGGCCAGGCCCTGATCCAGAAGCTCGGAATGCCTTCCACTTATAATGACCTGGTGCGGATCCTCCCGTACGTGCTGACGCTGTTCCTTCTGATCTTCTTCAGTAAGAACAACAGGAGTCCCCGCGCCCTCGGCGAGATATATGATAAAGGAAAGAGATGATCCTGTAAGGTCAGCCCATCCGGAAACCGGCCTTGAAAGCCCCGGAAGAGAAAGCCTTCTCAAAGTCTTTCAGTTCATATGTTTCTATATCGGGGAATTTCAGTTTCCCTTCTTTCAGGAGCTTTAATGCCGGCTCAAACGGGCCGCAGCGGCTCCCGACTATCGTGATCTCATTTACCGGAATGAGACTCAGATCAAGAGCCGTTTTCCCGGCGTACGTGCTCTTTAATATTATCGTCCCCATCTTCCTTACAATGTTAAACGCAAGGTGTATGCCGGACTCATTTCCTGACGCTTCCACCACGTACTCAAAGCATTCTTCTGCTTTCAGATCCCGGAATGATCCGTTGTCAAAATAATCACTGTAAAGAACTGTTTTCGAAAAGGGCTTAAATAATTCCAGCTTATCTTTGTGTTTCCCTATAACTGTAAGATCGATCCCGGATAAAGACAGGACCTGACTTATCATATATGCAAGCCGCCCGTCTCCGATCACGGCGGCATTAAGCGACGGGTCGAAATGAACCTGCTTTGTGATCTCTATCGCGGCCGCAAGGGGCTCCGTGAATATCGCCTGTTCCGGGGCAAGACCCTCCGGAACCGGATGGGTGAGATGCGTGGCCAGCGTCATATACTCTGTAAAACAGCCGTCGATCGACATCCCGATCACCCTTCTGGACAGGCAGTGCTTTTCTCTTCCGGTCTTACAATAGATGCATTCACCGCACCCTTCATTCAGCTCTCCGACCACCGTTTTCCCTATGAGGGAATCATCCGGGCTCTCTATCACGGTCCCTACAAACTCATGACCCAGGATCCCCCGGAAATCAGGCCTGTAGCCTTTAAGAATCTCCCGGTCCGTGTTACAGATATCGGCAAACATTATCTTTATAAGACTCTGCCCGTCTTTACATTCCGGCATCGGAATGTCTTCTCTGTATACAGCCTTTTCGCCATCAAAAGAAACCGCTTTCATAGTCTTTCAGGCACCTCCCTTTCAACTATGATAACAAATACGGGGGATCAAAGTAAACAGCGCTCAAATATTTTTGACACCTATGATAAACTATAGATAATTCAAGACAGTATTTAGAACTTCGTCGTAATAAGGAAGGTGAAAATGGTTAATTCATATTATGAGAAACTGATCTCCTGTGTTGAGGAGGTCAAGGCAAAGATAAACGGGTTTGAGCCCCGTATAGCGCTTGTTTCGGGTTCGGCTCTGAAACCGATCTCCAAAGATAT
>JAIKXV010000076.1 GCA_024683935.1 Lachnospiraceae bacterium
TTCTCGTAATGCTCTCTCTTACGTATCTCCTGCTGGATACCTGCCTTAGCGCAGTTTCTTTTGAAACGACGTAATGCGCTGTCAAGAGATTCGTTTTCTTTTACGATAACATTTGACATCTTCCCACCAAACCTCCCTTCGGACCAACAGTTATCTACAATCCTGATGGGTATTTGTGTCACACACAAGGAGCATTATACCATAATCCCTCAATCCGTCAAGGGAATCATTAAATAAGATGGCTCATTGACTTATGATCATAGATGTACTAAAATAAGTACGGAATAACGTACCTTTTTTAGGAGGATACTATGATCATTGCCAAACAGATGGATGTCCGTTCCAATATAAAAAAATATTTTGATATGGCCTGTGAAGGTGATGCGGTCATTGTTCCAAGGAAGGATAACAAAAACGTTGTTATCATTTCAGAGACTGAATACAGCAGGCTTAATGAGAGTAAAAGGCTGAGTTCATATTCGCAGCTTATGAAGAAAAAAAGCCATCCCGATGTTCCGGAGGCAAGTGTCAGATCCGACAATATGAATAAGTTAAAGCTGTTCAGAGACTTGAAGGATAACTGGAACGGAAACGGAGCTCCTGCGTTTCCGCCGGCTGTCATAGAGAAAACAGAGAAGCTGCTTTTAGATCTCAATATCCAGCCGGAGATATTTCCTACGGCTCTTTGTTCCATCCAGCTGGAATACAACAATTCAAGACGGGATCACATGGAAATAGAAATAGGAGAGTCGGAGGAAACCGAGATTTTCGTTGTTATGTACAACGGAGAAGAACATTTTGAGAGCATTCCCTGTACAGGCGATGCTCTGAATGAAAGGATTTCAGAATTTTATGAATGACGTATTTCCGCCGGATGAAAAACTCTACAGAGCGGTCTGGCCTCCTGAAATAGCAGATATTTACTGGAGAAAAGACGGCACTCTTTCTTCTGCGGCTTTCGCCGATCCTAAAGGGCTTTCGGTTGACAGAGGGGATTTCAGGTCTGACGCTGATGTGATCACTGATATGAATTCGAGATTTACAGGGCGTATTGTGCGCCTTTATGTTAAAAGCTGCATGGAAGCAGGTGCGGTCATTCTATATCTTCCGTCTGAAAACAATCCCTATCATTCTGAAATTCACGGCAGTCCGTCTGCGCCGCTTCTGTCAAAACATCAGAGGCTGCAGCTCGCGAGAAAAGCAAAAATCATTTCATTCACAAATTAGTCACAAATTCGGATTATACTTCTCATTTGTATGATTTCAGTACCCTTTTTATCATGAGAAGTGGTTTGAGCTTAGAACCTTTTGAGTGCGGAGAAAAAGAACTCCGCCCCTTCGCATATGATGAATTGAAAACAGGAATATAAAGGGAGAATGGAAAATGCTTGAGGTAAAGAATTTAAGCAGGAGATATGGGAGTTTTGATGCGGTTAAGGATCTGAACTTCAAAATAGAGTCGGGAGGCATATATGGGCTTTTGGGTCCGAACGGCGCCGGCAAATCCACGACGATGAATATGATAACCGGGTATCTGGCTCCTACTTCGGGAAACGTGCTGATTGACGGCCATGATATCACGAAGGAGCCACTTGAAGCAAAGAAAAGAACCGGCTACCTTCCGGAGGTGCCGCCCCTCTACCCGGATCTTACTGTAAGGGAATATCTGAATTTTGTTTCCGAATTAAAGAAGATAAAGTCTTCATCCAGGTCCGGCGTGGTGGGAGAGCTCATGGACAGGACAAAGCTCTACCCCGTGGAAGGGAAACTGATTCGGAATCTTTCAAAGGGTTTCAGGCAGAGAGTCGGGATAGCTGCGGCCCTTATCGGTTATCCGGATCTCATTATCCTGGATGAACCCACGGCAGGACTGGATCCTGCCCAGATAATTGAGATAAGGGAGCTGATACTTTCCCTGAAGGACAAGCATACCGTGATACTTTCATCCCATATACTGCAGGAGATAAGTGCGGTCTGCGATCATATCATGGTTATCAGCCACGGAAAACTGATGGCCAATGACACTCCGGAAAGAATAGCGGATTCCATGAATGTGGAGAACAGGACGGAGCTTATTATCAAAGCTGAGGAAATCAGTCTTAAGGAGGCGCTGAACGGAGTCGGCTTTATCACTTCATATACTGTTGAAACCGGAAATGACGGACTCCTTAAAACCGATATAAAAAGCGCCCAGGGCAGCGATATCAGGGAGGCGCTCTTTGATCTCTGCGCCGGAAGGGGCTTTAAGATCTTTGATATGCGTTCGGACATCATGTCTCTTGAGGACGTGTATATGAAGCTTACCAGTGATGAGTATGCTTTTTCATTGCAGGAGAATATAGAGGACAAAGATCCTTCGCCGGCGCTCAGAATGACAAGAGATGATAAATCCGGAATAGCAGCTGATAATGCGGCTGAGATAACAGAAGAAGATGTACCCGGAATGGAAAAGGAGGAGATGTGATGTTTGCGATATATAAAAAAGAACTGAAGCAGTACCTCTATTCGGTTACCGGCAGTATCTTTATCTCCGTGAACCTCTTTGTGCTGGGTCTTTACTTCCTTGCGGGCAATCTTCTCGGGATGACGCCCTCACTTTCACCCGTGATCTCGGGAGTGATTTTCATCCTGATGCTTATGGTGCCGGTGATCTCCATGAGAGTCATGGCGGAGGAGAGACGGCAGAAGACGGACCAGCTTCTATTAACAAGCCCGGTCAGCGTATTTAAGATAGTTCTCGGAAAGTATTTCGCGCTTCTGACCGTATTTATAATACCGGTACTGGTGGCGTGCGTTCTTCCCCTTATAATGTCATCCTTCGGTAAGGTGGCCTATGCAGAGAGCTATACCGCGATACTTGGTTATTTCTTATACGGTGCGGCCTGCCTTGCGCTGGGACTTACCATTTCGTCTGTTACCGAGAGCCAGGTTGTGGCGGCGGTGCTTTCATTTATCGCGCTCTTTATCACCTATATTATGGGCGGCATAGTCAGCATGCTGACCCGCTCCGGAAATAAACTCTTTGAGATCCTGTCGGTTCTTGACTTTTCATCGAAGCTTGAAAACTTCATGAACGGCGTACTGGACTTAAAGGAGATCATTTATTTTATAAGTATTATTATCTTTTTCCTTTTCTTAACGGTGCAGCTTATAGAGAAGAGGCGTTACTCGGTTTCTAAAAATACCCTGTCACTATCGGCTTATTCCGTGCTTTCCATAGTTGTGATGGCGGCTCTTACGGTGCTTATAAACTTCGGCGCTGACAAGATACCGATAAAGTATTCGGAATTTGATATGACGGAGGGCTCTCTTTTCACCTTAAATCCGGAAACCGTGGATTTCCTTCAGAAGCTTGAAAGCGATGTGACGATCTATGTGATGGGCACTGAGGAAAATCTGGAAAACTATGATTATAAGGAAGTGCAGAAAACCCTTAAGGAATTTGAGGAGCGTTCAAAGCACATAAAGTTGGTTTATAAGGATCCTGCGGTGGAGCCTGATTTTGCGAAAAAGTACACCGGGGACAATGTGAGTGTGGGCTCGCTTATAGTGGTGAGCGGAGACAGGAACAAGGTGCTGTCACCCTACAGCCTCTATCAGACGGAGCTGGATTATACCACCTATTCCCAGCAGAGAACCGGCTATGACGGGGAAGGACAGATAGTGTCCGCAGTTTCCTTTGTGACCGGCGGGGATCTTCCGAAGATCTATTACGTTACGGGGCATGAGGAGCTGAAGCCCTCTGATTTTCAGGATCTTGAAAACGCCGTGGAAAAGATGAATATTGAAATGGCGGGGATTAACCTCATGCAGGAAAAGGAGGTGCCTTCAGACGCTGAAGCGCTGCTGATACTTTCGCCCCGGAATGACTACAGCGAGGAAGACATAAAGACTCTTAAAGCCTATCTCGATAAAGGCGGAAAAGCCGTGATCACAGCGGATTACAGCGATAAGGAGCAGCCCCTCTTTGATTCCTTCCTAAAGGAGTACGGAATAAATAAGGTGAACGGCATCGTTGTTGAAGGGGATGAGTACAATATGTACCAGTCTCCGGTATACCTTATTCCCAAGGCCTTATCCTCTGTATTGACGGATTCCGTGATAAATAAGGACATGCTGAATCTCTTCCCCCAGAGTGCGGGCTTTACCGTTGACGGGAAGGACGGAGTTGATATAGAAGAAGCACTGATTACCTCTGACAAGGCCTATGCCAAGACTGCGGTCACGGAAGGAACCACTGTTGATAAGGCAGAGGGAGACGAGGACGGCCCCTTCGACCTTGCCCTCTATGTAAAGGATGAGGAAAAGGGCACCATCATGGCGCTTTTTGGAACAGCTAATATCTTTGCTCCGGAGGTGAACGGCAGGGTCGGCGGCGCAAATGTGGAGCTTTTCACCAACGCCCTCAATACTATGACGGATACCACATTAAATGTCACTATACCGGCAAAGAGCTATAATACCGCGGCGCTCACCGTGCCTTACGGCAGCGCTATGATACTCGGATTCCTCTTTATCATAGTGATCCCGCTGGCGGTACTCATTTTCGGTATA
>JAIKXV010000129.1 GCA_024683935.1 Lachnospiraceae bacterium
AAAAGAAAGACTGATACGCTGGGGGTTCTATGACCTTTCCATGGCATATCAGTCAGTGCACGTCAACTGTTGAAAGAGCCGTATACCGAACGGTACGTACGGTGCTGTGAGAGGTCGGGGGCTAATCACCCCCTCCTACTCTATCAGATATGGAGGTGCAAGATGGGGAATATATATGGATACTGTCGTGTAAGCAGCCGGGATCAGAACGAAGACCGGCAGCCTGATCACAATGAAGGAAATGAATGTGCCGGAGAAGAACATCTTTATTGACAAGCTGAATAATCTGGAGCTAATTGAGCCACCTGTCCGGCTAAAGTGAGCCACCCTTCCGGACGGAGTGAGCCACCCGCTTGGTGCTTTTCTCGTTATTTGAGGGAGGATATTTATGGAGAAGGACACTTTTATTCCGGAGAAATACCGGAACATATTATTTCTCACCGCAGATGACATGAAAGAAATCATGCGGCTCGGTGAGAATAAAACTTATGAATGTTTAAAAACGGCGCCCTTCAAGGTGGAAAAGATAGGAAACCAGCTAAGAGTAAATGCCAAGTCCTTTTGGGACTGGTATGGAACATAGAAAGCAGACCGTACTAAAACTGCGTAAGTTATAATTGTCGGTAATGTCGTTATTATGTATAATAATCTGAGTTGATGGATGGTTAAGATAAATCAAACTAAACGTCATATGGGTTTTATTGGTATAAACGATGGAAAGTATATTAAGTCTACCTGATGAATTGCTTACATTGATCAGGCATGGAGAGAATTTCCAAATTGAATATAAGGAAGCGAAAAATGAACTTCCGAAGAGCCTTTTTGATACGGTGAGCTCATTTTCTAATCGTGAAGGAGGAGATATTTTTCTTGGTGTACATGACACAGGAGTGATACTGGGAGTCGATCCGTCTTGTGCGGTTAAACTACGCACAAATTTTGGGACGCTGGCAAACAATAAGGATAAAGTATTTCCACCGATGTACCTGACAGCGAGAGAATATACGTATATTTCCGAAGGTGGATTCTCTGGAGTTGATAAGAACGGGAAGATCATAACAGAACAACCGGGTGAGTATCATATCATTCATATACATATTCCTGTCAGTCCAACTGTAGTACGACATAAAGGCAGGATATTTGATAGGAACGAAGACGGAGATATAGATATCACGGATGTTCCGGATATGGTATTTCAGTGCTATGCTCGTAAGCAGAGCACTTATTATGTGAATAAGGTCTATCCATACTGGAAGTCAGTCGATTTGAGATCAGATCTCATTGATAGAGCCCGGGAAATGGCTGCGGTCAGAAAACGGCGTGGTAACAAGAATGAGAGCCATCCATGGGAATCTATGGAAAATGAAGAATTGCTGCGGACATCGGGGCTAATACTGACAGATGAACAGGGACAAACCGGAATAACTTTGGCGGCGATCCTTCTATTTGGTACTGACAATATGATTGCTTCTGCATGTGCACATCATAAGACAGACTGTATTTACCGGGTTTATAATATTGACCGGTATGATGATAGGGATGTTATAGATCCTACAAATCTGCTGGATTCCTATGATCGTATGTTTGACTTCGGTCAGAAACACTTAAACGATCTCCATGTATTGGATGGAATTCAGAGTGTCAGCGCCAGAGATGCTATTCTGCGGGAGATTATCTCTAACAGTTTGGCTCACCGCGATTATAGTAACGGATATATCGCTAAAATGGTGATTGAGAAGGACAGGATATTAATTGAGAATGGGAATAGGGCGCATGGTTTAGGTGCGTTGAATATCCGTGATTTTAAGCCGTTCCCAAAAAATCCTACAATTTCAAAGATTTTCAGAGAAATCGGTTTGGCAGATGAGCTCGGAAGCGGCATGCGTAATAGTTATAAATACACAAAACTATATAGCGGTGCCGAACCGGAGTTTATTGAGGGCGATGTCTTTGAAATTATTATTCCGTTGACCACAGGAGCAATGACAAAAGTGGGACCGGGAACTTCACCTGTTGAAGGTGGTGAAGTTGTGTACGCAGGCGTGACACAGGATGGTGGGCAAGTCAGTGGGCAAGTCAGTGGGCAAGTCAGTGGGCAAGTCGTGACAGTTAAGCTTGATGTCGAAAAAATAGCAGACCTGCTCGATTTTTGTTCTGAAGCAAAATCCAGAAATGAGATGCAGGAGTTTTGCGGTATCAGTTCCAGAAATTATTTTTCAGACAATATTTTAAAACCGTTGCTGAAAACCGGCAGACTTAAGAGAACGATACCGGACAAGCCGAATAGTAGCAAACAGAAATATATTCGTGGATAAAAAGCAAAACTACCATAATCAAAACGATATTCCATACTACCACAAAAACTACCGCAGGTTTTAAGGAGCAATAAAACCGCTTAAGGAAGATTAAGGCAGATCATGATGGAACACTCAGATAAATCAAGGCATTTCAAGGATGTGCATAACAGACCGGGACTGGCCGGGAGCCGTGGGATGCACTATAAATTTGAGGGGTGAGCTAAAGCTGCAGGGCATGTCTGAAAGAGCAGGCGGTACCCGTGGGTAATAGAAAGCGAACAGGCAATACAGCCGGAGGACGGTTCTTTTGACCGGGGTTCTGCTTTGAGCCGGTCGCAGCAGATGGAGCCAAAAGAACCGTTACGAAAGCAGAATTTTGATCAGATTACAGATTTAAAGTACTTGTGGACTCTCTCTATGCAGTCAGGAGCTTCATCATAGAATGCATGACCGTAGTTCTGATAAACATAGTATTCACATCCTAATTTTTCCGCAATTTCAAGGGAAGTCTCTTTTCCGAATACCAAATCATCCTCTGCTGCAACTACGAGGGTATTACATTTGATTTTCTGTATCATATCTGAGATGTCAAAACTCAGTATATCCTTTGCGACTATAACAAAACGCTTCAGTTCTTCATCTGTTACAAGTGCGGACATCTTCTTAAATACGTCTAAATAAGTATTAACGTAATTTTTTGTGTAACACTTCTCGGCAAAGTCCACCATGAGTTTCTCCCTGTCTCCTGACTTTGCAAGATCTATCCAGTTTTTAATTACTGCATCGGATTTTTCATTATGATGGCTGCTGCTGGACATGATGATCATGCTGTTTACTAATTCCGGTGCTTTCAGCGCCATACACATGGAGATCATTCCTCCCTGGGAAGTAGATACGATATTTACGCTGTCAAAGCCGATTTTTTTAACAGCTTTGATGGTATCCTCTGCCATATTTTCTATTGAATATTCCTCAGGAATATTTTTTCTCCTGTCCATAACATAGATGTCAAATTCATCTGTCATGGGCGCATAAGCAGCTGCCACAAGATCAGCAGATTCCATTACGCTCTTGATCGAGAGTCCCGGAATAATAAATACGGGATAGCCTCCCTTTTTGCCGAACCTGAAGTAGTCCATTAATACATCATCTGTTTTTACGGTTTCAATTGCTATACTCATTTTTCCTCCTTTATAAGTGCATATGGTATGCCGCTCCATTTCCCTAATTCATTCGATTTATAATTATCTTATTTTCACTTGATATAGTCAAACGATTTCAGCAGCCGTCTCCGTGGCCTGGCAGGGGGAATAGAAGATGATATCCGCCGAAAAGACACCGTTATCAACTTTTAGATCCATCGTGCCATTGTATTTCCTTACCGTGGCGTAAACGGATGAGAGACCGATCCCGTGTTCCGAATAATTGTCTTTGAGAGACGGGTAATAGTGGTTGTTTTCCGAAATGGGCTTTCCGGAATAGCTGTTTTCAACGGAAATACCAAGCATCGCGCTTGACAGCATCCCTGATACGATTTTTATGCTACGGTTTTCTTCGGGTTCAAGAGATAAGGCATTCGTGGCGTTTTCAAGAAGATTTCCAAGCACGGAACAGAGATCTGATTCGGAAATGGGCAGAGATTCCGGAAGATTGATCCTCCAGATGATCTCGGCATTCAGCTCCCTGAGCCGGCTGTCATAATATGCGGCTATGGCATCAACCGCACTATTTGTGGCGAAATGGTCAAAACTTACGTTTGTTATTTCGATTATCGAATCCAGATATTCTGACAGTTTGGAGAACTCCCGGTTCTTTGAAAGCCCGTCGAGGACAAGCAGATGCTGTCTGAAGTCATGTCGAAGGGTGCGTGTGGAATCCATATAATCCCGTAATTCCCTGTAACGTTTTTCCTGCAGCTGAAGCAGATGATTTTCGTTTTCTATTTCGGCATTTTTAATTATATGCCGTGTTATCCTGTAGAATGCCAGATAAATTACCCATATAAACAGCAGGAGGAGAGGGAAAAGGAACAGGCTGACTTTTCTGACCCTCTGTGTAAGAATAGCTGTTCTGCTGACGGGAGTTGACCACAGGAAGAAAAAGCTTGTGACAACGGGGATTGGTGTGATCTGAAACCACACGGAGCTAAATTCCTTCCGCGTCAGGAGGAAAGGAACTATAGTGTTTAAGGTGTGGGAAAAGAGTATAAAAACAAGCGCGGAAAGTATCAGGGTAATATAGACTAAAGTTAATGAAAAGTCGTTTGGCTGTTCATTTCTTTCAATAGGCGCAACAAGATAGATCGCGTAAACATAGCTGAATCCCTCGATCAGCACAGCATTTGAAAAACAGAACAGGCATTTTATTAAAGAGGTATCGGATATCAGGTAATAAGCTGCAAAAAAAAGCGGGAGGGAGAATATGAGCAGTCTCTCAGTCCTGAAGCCTGTAATACTGCAGAAAAGACCTCCTAATATACAAAACGCCGCTAAAAAAGCACCGTAAACCATGCAATGGGAAATCCTGAATGGGGCGGAGGGGTATTTAATGTGCTGCCGGATCTGGATAAGTGCGATTAAGGCAGCGGGCAGGACAATAGATAGTTCCAGCATATTATGTAAGGAAGATTCGAGCGGCATGTTATTCTTCTTTCAAACGTCTGATCGTGTAACTGGTAAATGTTTTTATTATTTCTGCTCTGCCTCTGACTTTCATCGGATAATATGAGCCGTCCTCCAAACAGATCTTGTCATTGTCGAGGGTAAGGACATAATCCATGTTTATGATAATTCCCTTATTGCAGGGCAGAAATCTCGGATCTGACATAAGCTGCGTACTGATTTTCGTAAAAGTATCCAGGCATTTCAGAGGGTTTCCGTCCTTTAACCGGATTTCCACACTATGACCCTCTGACAGAACGGCAACTATTGAGCCTAACGTAACTGAATGCACCGCTCTCGGCACTCTGACACATATTTCGGGATCTTTGGAAGAGATTTTACGAATGAACTCCTTCAGAACCTGAAACAGTCTTTCGACGGAATAGGGCTTCAGGATGTAATCAAAGCAGTGAAGGGGAAAAGCGTCAAATGCATATTCTTCCGATGATGTCAGAAAAACCACCAGAATATCGGGATCCACTTTCCTTATGCCTTTAACGGTATCTATACCGCTGATACCATCCATGCATATATCCATGAAAACAAGATGGAACATGCCGGGATGGAAAGCATCTATAAAAATCCTGCCATCATTAAAGGCAGAAATATTAACCGGTTCTCTGACAGACTGCCGGAAATAGCTTTCTATGTCTGTTTTTAACCGGGCGATATCACTATTGTCATCATCTATAACAGCGATATTATAGTCCATCTGTTTCTCCTTAATCAAAATGTGACTTTTGGCGTCCGAATCATTTTATTATCATATCATAGTGATCCTGCTGTGGAAATTCAAAAATGACGTTTATGCAGATAAAAAGACTTTTGTGAATAATCTCTTGATGATTTTTAGTTTCTTTCCTATAATCTTTCTCCGTATGTATCCGGCTATTACAATCCGGAGTGTTATTGAGATATAGGAGGATAATTATGAAAAAGAAACTGATTACTATGCTTCTGGCTACTACACTTACAGTGTCAATGCTCGGAGGATGTGGAGGAAAAAAGGCAGAGGAACCCGCTCCCGCTGCTCCTGCTGCAACAGAGGAGAAGGCAGCAGAAGCTCCTGCAGAAGAGCCTGCAGAAGAGCCTGCAGAAGAGCCTGCAGAGGAAGAGGCTGCTGACAGCAGCGATGCTTCAGGCGCATCTTTCACACTTCTTGATGTTGATGAGAATATGATCGATGTAGGTGCTTACGGAAAGTCATCTGAGGGTCTGGAACTGGTATTCTCAATGTTTACAGGTCCTGACAACAACAGCTACGTATCACTTTTCGGATTTGACAATGCCAGCGGCGGCGGAAACGTTATCTGCGGTCAGTATGAGGCTACAACCGAGACTGATGAAGACGGCGATAACTGGACATACTTTGACGTGACAGATGTATACAGCGGAAAGAGCTTCAAGCTTGGTGTATGTGAGAAACCTGAAACAGATCAGATCTTCTTCTTTGATGAGAATGCTGAAGTTATCGAGGGAAAATATCTTTCAAATGCTGAGACCATCAATTATATGGGCAGCGCTGCAGGACTTCTTATGAATGGTGAATCAGAGGGCGCTGCTGACAGTTCAGCAGAAGGCGGAGACGCTGCTGCAGATGTAAGCTATGTTGACGGCTTTTATGCCAACAACGGAGGCAGTGACTTCATGATCTTCTTCTACGAGACATCTAAGGGTGATGTTGCTTATGTAAATGACGGAACCAATGAAGCATTTGCTGAGTACACTGTTGAGAATGCAGAGCTTGATGACGGAACACCTTATCTTTATGTAAAGGTTGGAAATCTGAGTCTTGGATACTATGAAGAAGGCAGCGATGTTTATCTTGTAACAGAAGACGGCAGTGTTTATGCAGCTTCTCATCTTACAGAGGCAGAAGCTGAGGAGCTTCATTCAATAGTTAATCAGTAAGGAAGGTATTATATGGATAAAACAGCTGCATTATTAGTTACGATCTTTCTCGGAGAGCTTGGAGTACACAGGTTTATGGCAGGAAAGATAGGCACAGGGATACTCTGGTTATGTACAGGCGGTCTTTGCGGTATTGGCTGGATATATGATATAGTTCAGGTTGCTACCGGAAAGTTCATGAAGGCTGACGGAACTCCCTGGGTAGAGGATTCAAATATTAACGCATAATAATTATGCTGCAGCAGATTGCGCAGATTCCGTTTTGGAGGAGTCTGCGCTTTCTTTGTGAAATAACGCTGCCGTTTAGCGTGCAGACAGGTGGATATAATATAAAGGTTTCAGAGGTGTTATCAGGTGAAAGAGAAGAAAAGCTCAGGTAAAATAATAGCTGTCATAGCTGTCGTCGTTTTGGTACTTGTAATAGGTCTCATAGTTCTTTCCAGGTGCTCAGGAGATAAAGAAGGCAAAGCTGATAAAAAAACAGAGGCAGAGTTTCAGAACGGTACAGACATTGCCAGTAAACCCGGACAAAAAGAAAGCATTATTAACGGAGGTAAGCCTTACGGGGATCCTGATACTACCTGGACGGTAATGCTGTATCTTTGCGGCACAGATCTTGAGAGCCGGTACGGCTTTGCAAGCATAAATCTCAATGAGATCTGCAATGCGGATCTGAGTGACAATGTGAATGTCGTTATTGAAACGGGAGGAGCCGGATCCTGGCAGACCAGCGGTATACCAACGGATAAGCTCTCACGCTATCATATGAGTGACGGCGAAATGTATCTGGATGAGACCTGTCCTTCTTCATCAATGGGAGAGGCCGAAACCCTCAGCGATTTTATCAGCTGGAGCGCGTCGGAATATCCCGCCGACAGGTATATGCTTGTATTATGGGATCATGGCGGAGGAAGCCTTTTCGGTATCTGTCTTGATGAACTGTATGGCAGCGATTCACTTTCCTTAAAGGAAGTGGAGACAGCCATTGTTGATGCGGAGGTACCTTTTGAAGTGGCGGGATTTGACGCCTGCCTGATGTCAACCCTTGAAACAGCGGAAGTTTTTCAGGGATATGCCCATTATATGGTGGCTTCCGAAGAGGTGGAGCCCGGCACAGGATGGGATTACATTGCGTGGCTTAACTATTTATCCCGGAATACGGGATGCAGCGGTAAGGAGCTGGGACAGACGATAGTTGACAGCTATATGTCCAAATGCGAGTCCATAGCCCAGGAGAGCATGGCCACACTTTCTGTCAGTGACCTTACAAAGCTTTCGGGTCTTTCCGAGGCTTTCAGAAATTATTCCGGTGAGCTCGTTATGAGCACACAGAATGTTTCAGACTTTCAGGATGTGGTACAGGGAGCAGCGCAGTCGGAAAGCTACGGCGAAAGAAGCGGTACAGACGGAACATACGACATGGTGGATCTCGGGGATCTCATGAACAATACGGGAGGGGTACTGACAGAGTATTCGGATGACGTATTAAAAGCGCTTGAAGATGTAGTGGTCTATGAATCCCATGGAATATACAGATCCAGGGCTTCGGGACTTTCGGTATTCTATCCGAAGTACATTGATAATGATATTTACGAAGCCTATGAAGATATAACGGATAACACGGCTTACCTTGAGTATGCCAGCATAGTAAACGGAGACTGGGATTCCGATGCCTGGGAGACAGCCTGGTCTGAAGCATATGACCAGTATGAGAATGAAGAGGAATCTTCCGGTGGTTTCTTTGATTCATTATTCTCAACGGGAGTAAGTGATGAGGAAAATGAGGAGGAATATGAAGGGGAAGATGAGGAAGAATACGATGAAGAGGATGATACTGAGTCTTCCGGCGGATTTATGAATGATTTCTTCGGATCTGCCCACAGCGAAGAATCCGTGAGTATTTTCCAGAATCTCCATCCTGTACAGGCCGGGGATGAGGAATTGAAGTATGAGCAGTACATTGACGAAGACAATATAGTAAGGCTTAATATCACTTCGGGACTGGATCTGGTAAAGGATGTGAGGTTCAGGATCGTCTATGTGGATGATGAAGGAGAGGCTCTTTATCTTGGCTGTGACCGGGATATCAATGCAGATTATGATACCGGAGAATTCAGCGATAATTTCCGGGGGACATGGATGACCATCGGCGGTGAATATGTGTGCGCCGAGCTTACTGACAGCACGGATGACTATGACCTGTATATCATCCCGGCGAGGGTAAACGGAGAAGAAACCTTTATAAGAGCCGTGTATGAATTTGAGAAAGAAGAATTCAGAGTCCTTGGTACATACGATGGTGCCGACGAGGAAACAAACCTCAGCGGAAGGAATATCCATCCTCTTGAAGAGGGGGACAAGGTAGATTTCATTTTCTATTCCTTTGATATGGAGTCGGATGACGATGAAGACCCGGAAGAAGTGATACTGGGAAGCATTGTCTGGAGTGATGACACAGAGATGCTGGATGAAGAAACCGGTGACGGTAAATTCTATTATCTGCTTGAGATTGAGGATATTTTTGGAAATGAGACAGACTGCGAGCCTATCGTCATGGAAGTTAAGGACGGGGAGATAACCGCGTATGAACAGGAAGAATATTTGAATCAGAATCCTTAAGACAGTAAGATGAAAGGGAACGGGGTTTCCAAATACCATGGCATATTGTACAAATTGCGGGAATAAGATAGGTGAAGGAGCAAGGTTCTGTACAAACTGCGGGAAGCCGGGGGCAGCCACGGCTGCTAAAAAGTCCGGCAATAATACGGGAAAGACACAGACTGCACCCACCCGTAAAGAGTTCAGAACCTATTACGACAGGCGGGCAGATTACAGCAGATTTAATAATGTCAGGCTGGTGTCAAAGCTTTCCCATCATCAGGTTCATGCTGCAGTTACCATTATAGATCTCATTATTATGTTCATCTGCCTGATCGTATTATTCAGGATGGCGCAGGCTACAGATGTTGAGAGCATTAAGGGCATTATGCCGGTAATGTACGTCTCGATCACGATAATGATCATCTGCGAAGTAATACTGCGTAAGATCCGCCACGATATTATCCATGCATTGCCTAAAGGATTCGATTACTGGCAGCTCCGCCGCCTGCTTAAGTGGAGGATCTTCGGATTTAATACCCTGAAGACAGGGGCGCTCCGTCTTCTTCAGGGAACAGACGGTAAATACCCCGAACTGGGATTCGGAACCGATGATGAGGGGAATTATTATGCTTTTGCTGTAGACGGGGAGGATGTTGATAAGTATCCCTTCTACACTGAATTTCAGGCTCCCGGTCAATAAATAAAGAAAATGCTGATAAAAAGTCCTGCTTCGGCAGGGCTTTTTTCGCTCTTTGTCGGCTAATGTGATATTATATTAATGATTCGGACGCCAAAAGTCACATTTTGATTAAATACGGATTGTTCCGTGCTTCGCGGTCTCCGCTTCGCTACGGTCGGCGCAAAACCGATGTCCACTGGACATCGTGCGCCCCACAATCCTACCCCACACTCGCATTCCGTGGGACCCCTGTCTACGCTCCGCTACGGTCGGCCCATAACCAAGGT
>JAIKXV010000004.1 GCA_024683935.1 Lachnospiraceae bacterium
TTATCAATCCCTTGATTACAGATGCTCTCCTTAGCAAATTCTTGTATTGTCAAATATGTGCACAGATTCTTTAATAAACTCTGCCTTATCCTAACCATTTCTTTGCGAATTCAACCAGTTTCATAACTCCTTCGGAACCATGTAAATGGTAGAATAAAACCAGCAGATTTCGGCAGATAAAAACCAGCACTTTTGGAAGATAACCTCCAGCAACATACAAGTCTCCTCCAGATGTATATAATGACATCAGGAGGTGATGAAAGGATGGTTGATTGGAGTATGTACGCTGAAATCAAGAAACTAAAGGACAAGGGCTTTAAGAAGGCCCAAGCAGCACGACAGTTAGGGATTAATAGGGAGACTGTCACTAAGTACTGGAACATGTCACCTAATGAGTACGCAGGTCTTACAAAAAAACATAGGACACGTAAGGCTGATGTATATCAGGAATTAATCGTAGAGTGGCTTAAGGATTATCCTGACATAACCGCAGCCCAGATGTATGACTGGTGCAAGGAACATTCCAAGCTTGAAACGCTGGACTTCCAGAAAAGAAGTTTCCAGGATTATGTGAATACTATCCGTAAGGAGCATGATATTCCTAAACCTGAGCATAGCCGCCAGTATGAAGCCGTGGAAGACCTTCCCATGGGCAAGCAGGGGCAGGTAGACATGGGCGAGATATCCGTCATGACGGAGTCTGGAAGGCACAGAAAGGTGTACTGTTTCGCCATGGTGCTTTCGAATTCTCGCTACAAGTATGTATTGTGGCAACTCAAGCCTTTTACAACAGATTCCTTCATACAGGCGCATATAAAGGCCTTTGCCTTCTACGGCGGTCGTCCTGAGGAGATAGTGTATGATCAGGATAAGGTACTGGCAGTAAGCGAGAATCATGGGGATATCATTTACACCGCCGGTTTCCAGGCTTTCCGTGATGAGATGAAGTTTGGTATCCGCCTGTGTCACGGGTCGGATCCCGAATCGAAGGGCAAGATAGAAAATGTTGTGAAATTCGCAAAACACGGCTTTGCGGAACACAGAAGCCTCAGAGATATCGACAACTTCAATGAGGACTGCCTTGCATGGCTCAAAAGAACTGCAAACCATGATGTCCATGGCACAACGCACAAGAGGCCGGACGAAGTATTCGCCCTCGAAAAGGAATACCTCATACCGGTCTCTGAATACAGCTTCGCAGCTGCTGATAGTGTAAGTATATCCTATCCGATCAGAAAGGACAATATCGTTTTATATAAAGGAAACCGTTACAGGGTACCGAAAGGGACTTATTCAAAGGAAAAGCGGGTCTATATGGTCATAGATGATGAACTTGACACCGTGGCAATCACAGACATGATTTCAGGCGAAATCTATGTTACACATCCGCTCTGCCATGAGAAAGGAAAACTGATAGGTGGCAAGGAGCATAATGAACGTGACAAGAGCGCTTCTCTCATCGAACAGGAGGATGCCTTAAAAAAACTATTTGAAGATGATGATCTGGTCATGCCATTCCTTGATCACATCCACCAGGAGAAGCCCCGTTACTACAGGGATCAGCTGGGTGTCATACGGAAACTGTTTGAGGAGTGGAACAAGGAGGACATCATAAAAGGGCTCAGGTATTGTACCGAACGTGAGCTGTATTCAGCAGGCGATCTCAAATCAACTATCATATATCTGACCAAAGCGGATATGGAGAAAGCAAAACAGAAAAAGGAAATGGCATCGCTTCCCGAGAAGTACCGCGGTGATAAAGCCGAAATCAGGGATCTGAGTGAATACGAGGCCGCAATGGATATAGGAGATGTCGTCAATGGATAAGATAAACGCGATTAAGGATCAGGCGGCATCCCTATCTCTGTACAATACCAGGGACAAACTTGAAGAGCTTATACATCAGGCTGAAGCGGAAGACAGCACTTATGCCGAATTCATCGCAAGAGTATTTTCTGATGAAATCGGATACCGTCACGCAAAGGCCGAGGCACGGCGGATAAAGGATGCCGGATTTCCTTATCCGAAGTACCTTAAAGACTTTGATCTGTCCTTTTGCAAGTCAATATCTGCAAAACAGTTCAAGCAGTTGTCGGAGCTCAACTGGATTGACGGAATATATAATCTGATACTGTCAGGCCCACCCGGAGTAGGCAAGACACATCTTGCCATAGGACTCGGTTATCATGCCTGTGAGGAGGGATATAAGGTAAGTTACACAACAATGCAATCTCTCGTGCAGAGCATACGTACCGAAGAGATTGACCGCCGCAGTCGAGCAAAGATGAACCGGATCAGGAAGTCAAACCTTCTCATTATAGATGAGGTAGGATATCTACCAGTAAGTGCGACGGAAGGAAATCTTTTCTTTCAGCTGATATCCGAACTGCAGGAACAGACAGCTATTATCATCACTACAAACAAGGGGTTTGAGGAATGGGCAGAATTTCTTAATGACCCGGCACTTGCAACGGCCATACTTGATAGACTTTCATATCGTTGCGACCGGATAAAGATGTCCGGAAAAAGTTACAGACTTGAAAACCGGAAATCGTTCCTTGGAAGAGATGAGCCGGCATCAGGATAGTCTGTTCCAAGATTTCGAACCAGAGGCATCAGAGTAGCCACCCCGCCTGCGGGGCTTGCCCTTGACGGGTTCTGGAAGAAACGCTATACTTCTCAGTCCGATGGTGATACTTAGATGAGTCTGTTCCTGAGTTCTTCACCATCGGCATAGATGCCGAAGCGTTTCTTACAGGTTCAGTCAAGGGTGGCGGACGGAGTCAGTAACCTCAGATATAGACCTGATAAAAAATGCTGGTTTTTATCTGCCGAAAAGTGCTGGAAATTAATTGCCGAAAAATGCTGGAAAAGACTTGCCGTTTACAGGTATACTGCAGTTCGAAGATATCCCGCTTTCTTAGAGTGATCAATCGGGATGATTGTATGCGATTCTAAAATAAATTGAATGAAGGAAGTGATCACTGCGAAAAGATTTATATTCCCTATGAGTCAACAAACAAGCATTGTCTGGCAGGGGATATCCGGCTGGCAGTGTTCGGGCACGAAAAAGAAAAGCAGAAAAAGCCGGTCTATAACTTTTCGGTTGCGTATGACAGTAATAACAGACTTCCTCTGT
>JAIKXV010000016.1 GCA_024683935.1 Lachnospiraceae bacterium
GCCTGCTCCGAACGTATCCTGGCCTCTGTCAGCAGTCTTTCGAAGTCGCTACCGTCATACTCTACGATAACCTCGCCCTTATCGACCCTGTCGCCGGCTTTGACGTACACTGCATCTATCGGGGCAGTGACCGAAGCATAATAGACTTTTTCCTCAGCTCCGTGGATCTTTCCGGTCTCTTTTACCCTTCCGGATATTTCCGAAAGCGTAACCCTTGCAGTCGAATAATACTCTCCGATATTCATGGCATAGGCTACAGAACCGCTTATGGCTGCCAATGCCAGACAGATCAACGTGATCTTTATAAATTTACTCTTTTTCATCATTTCCTTCCTGTCGCTCTTCCTGCGGCCCGTAAGGAGAAATTTCACGTAAGCCTTGCTGCTTTGTCGATTTCTCCGATACGATCAGCACATTGGTAACGCCTTTACGGCACCAATGTGTAGTTTGAAAGTCATATATCGATATGACCTTCAGACATCTATTCCCTTCAAAGCTTCAACCATATCTATACCCTTAACCCTCGCAGACAGGAAAAAGCTTACTGCTGCGGAAAGGATAACGGTTCCCAGTACCGAATAAAAATATGACGGTGTATATATCACTTCACGGTAGTCCATGGCCTCCGGCATATCGGACATTATCCCGTGAAGAAGGAGCTTCCCGAAAGGGATCCCCGCAATCACCCCTGCCAGGGTTATCCAGAGATTCTGAAGCTGCAATATCCCCCTTATCTTTCCAGTGCTAAATCCAAGCACCTTCAGCGTCGCCATCTCCCGGGACTTTTCCACGAAGGACAGGACCCCCTGATTATAAAGAACAACGACTCCCAGTATTACAGCCGCTCCGATGAATATTCCCATCATCATGTACATCATCTCCTTCATCTGATCCATGGAACGCATCATTTCTTTTGTATCCTGCACTCCGACCACCAGATCATCATCCTTGAGTCCGGGGGCCGCATTCATGTTTGTAAGTATCGTCAGAGGCCTGAAATCCAGCTCATGCTCCTCGTAAACATCTCTGAACATGGTTATCCCCTGGGTTCCGGGATTGGCATATATCTGAAGCACTCTGTCCTTATGCCATTTATCGTCTCCTGTCAGATGCCAGCGGAAAAAATCCCCCTTTTTTATTCCCAGAGACTCTGCCATTTTAGCGGACATGGCTATTCCGCTTTCGGTAAGGAACTGATGCTCGAAGGAATCTCCCTGAAAATGCATCAGGCTCCCCTTTTCCAAAACCGTGACGTTGCCGCTTTTCCTTGTATCCCCGGCTTCAAAATCGGCCTGAAGGATCTCCATCATCTGCCCCTTATATTTTCTGGCATATTCATACGCTTCCTCATAGGAGGCATCCTCCTTCAGGACTATCTGGTACGCTGCGGTATTCAGCTCCCCGTACATCCAATGAGTGATAAATTCGATAGAATCCAGGCAGCCGAAGGCTGTAAGCATCAGCATCGTACAGCCTGCCACTCCTACTATTCCCATTCCTGTACGTATCTTGTTTCTTCTCACATCCCTGAAATTCCACTGAGTCGCGAACTTCAGACTCTCCCACACCCTGCTGTTTTCAAACCGGGATGTCCTCATAACTCCGGGAGCTTCCGGTTTAAGGGTTTCCGCAGGAGGAGGAGCCAGCTCCTTCCTGCATGAAAGAAAGCTCACAAGGGAGGAGACAGTGACAGAGGCTGCGATCATGAACACCCCGGAAACCGTCAGCTTCCCCTTCGCCTCCGGAAGCAGATAAGTGTTCCTCATCATATTGAACACCAGATCGACTATACACTTATATCCGCAAACAGCCCCCAGGATACTTCCTGTGAGGCTTAAGAAAAAGCCGTAGGAGACGTAATGCACGGTGATGATCCCTTTGGAAAGCCCCAGCGCCTTCATCGTTCCTATCTCGATCCTCTGCCTCTTCGTAAGCCTTGTCATTGTGGTGATTATCCCGAGGACGGATATCAGCATGAATACTACGGGAAACATGAGGGACATTCCCTTATGCTGATCCATTTCCGCCCTGAAGGTCTGGTAGCTTAAAAGATCATCCTTATCCAGGACCGCAAGGGAGTCATCATCCAGGACATCCTTTATCCTCGGATCCAGCGCCTTCTTTATATCCTTTTCAGAGCTGCTTAAGGCGTTTTCGTTATCTATACCCTTAATGTCCAGAACCAGCTCGTTATAGGTGATATCGTCTTCCCCCGGATATTCCGATACATCCATCCAAGCCGCCCCGTAAAATCCGTAATCCGGCATCATGGAAGCCGTATCCCTCAGAAAATAAACATATTCGGGATGTCTGACGGTTCCCTTCAATACGGAATTAAATTCCTTTCCTTCATACTTGAATTTAACGGTATCGCCTGTATGAAGATCGTTTTTTTCCGCAAAATTATAATCAACATACACTCCCTTTTCTCCGGGAGCGTAAGCTTCTCCGCTGACATAAGAAAGACGGGATATATCATTGCTCTCAAGGAAATTCAGATACATATCCGCCTCTCTTTCCGGAAGCACTGCCTTTCCCTTAACGGACACCCGTCTCTCTGCCTTCTCCACGCCCTGTATTTCAAGCACCTTATTTACATCTTCAGGTGTAAAGCTCTTTCCCTGAACCCAGATATCCGCAAGATCACATCTGGTATAGAAGGCATCCTCGGCCGCGGTAAAGCCCGCAACCTCGGAATCCATTCCCACGAATACAAAAAGACCGAGAAAAGACATTATGAAAATAGAAAAGAACTGAACCTTGTTTTTTAAAAGGTTCCGAAGCATGTTCCTGAAAAGCAATTCTCACTCTCCGTATCTGCCCATCATTTTCGCCGGTTTGACCCCCGGCGCTTTTTAACGGCCACTAAAAAAACACATCTGTTAGCATCAGCTAACCACCGGTCAGTATACATCACTTGCGGGCTTAAGACCGCTTCATTATGCAGTCATTGCTCTGTTCTGCAATTTTTTTGCCCGAAGCGGACATACCCGTATTCC
>JAIKXV010000047.1 GCA_024683935.1 Lachnospiraceae bacterium
TTTTCCTTTAACCGCTCCACTTCATAGACAGTTTCCGCAGAATACAGGGGAACTCCCATCCCCGCTGCAAGATTTGCGGCCATATTGCGGTAGAAATCACGGAGCCTCGGAACTTTGTATTTATCCGGCCTTACATGGAAAAGCACGGCTCCGTCAAAGGAATCCCTGAGTTTCAGGCAGGGCGTATGATCCACCACCTGCTGGGGAACGGTGACCCTTATGGTGGTTCCCACATGTTTCTCGCTTTCTATCTTAACGAAACCGCCCATCCTGTGGGCAAATCCATATACTATGAAAAGTCCCAGCCCGATGCCGCCGGAACTCCGGTTCCTCTTTTTATTTGCCTGATACATTCCGTCAGTGATAAGACGCAGTGCATGTCTGTCCATTCCGATGCCGGTATCCGTCATTTCTATCACGAGATTCACCCCGTAGGGCATTTTTTCCGCGAACATCTTGACATAGATACCGCCGGCCCTGGTGAATTTCACTGCGTTTTCCAGAAGATGGCGGAATATCTTATGGAGCTTTTTGATATCTCCCTTAAGCATCCCGGGAACATTCGGATCCAGATCCACCACCATCTCAAGATTTCCCGTCATGTCGCTTATGCGGAAGCTTGTGACCACGTCATTTATAAGGGACGTGCTCATATAGTTTTCTTCCTCTAAGAAGATGCTGTCCTTTCTCTTACATTCCGTGTAGTCCTGGATATCCTCGATCTGATACGCAAGCCGCCCTCCTGCATTCTTTATAGAATCCGCCTCGTATCCCACTCCCTTCTTTATCAGGAGATCGGACATGCCGTTTACCACATTTACAGGGGTCCTAAGCTCATGGGATATGTTGGAGAGGAAATCCTCCATATTGTTGTCATTGGCCTGTATCCGCACATCCCTTATGCGGTTCTCCTCTTCATCCTCCAACCTGTCGTTTATGGATCTGGTGCTGAAATAATAGGCTAACAGCAGAATGGATATATGAAACAGGAGTCTTGCAACACTGAGTCTGTCAAATTTAACAGGCTCACCTCCCGGGAGGTTGATCAAATGTATGAAATACAGCGCAAAGCTCTCCATGAGAAGAACATTCATCATATAGATACGGTTTAAGATGGAGTAGGTCATCATCACTAAAACCGCTACTACGCAGATATCTTCAAAACTTGTCTTCTGGACACCGTGATAGAAGACCAGCAGGCATGCACAGATAAAATAAAACATTTCACGGTGATCATCATCTATCTTTTCAGACAGGTTCACCCCCCACATGAAGATTGTTCCCATTAGGAGCACCGGGGGTACCCAGAATTCCCAGCCCAGCAGGATATTCACTAAGAGAAGTCCGATGGATGCCAGCGAAGTTACTAAAACTATGAATTTTTCATTAGCCCTATGACTCATAATCATCCTCTCTCAAACTGTGATGCCGTATACTTTATACTCACCCTTTCGGCATAGCCGGAAGTTTTCCAGGATTTCATGATACGGTCTATTACCTTTATGGTCTCCTTCTCGGAATACAGGGGAAGCACCACTAAAAACCGGCTCTGCTGCCACTGCAGTATTATATCTGTCCTTCTTAAGGTCTGGCTTAAGGATCTTCCGAACTCCGAAACCATTTCCGAAAAGATCGGCCCCTTTTCATCCGATGTCAGTGAAAACAGTATCCTTGCCGCGCTTCCGCCGTAGCGGGTAAGGAATCTCTCGATAAAGCGGTAGTTCCAGGAAAAAGCCTCCTGCCCGAGAAGCATTGCTCCCTTGGCATCTCCCCGTTCCGACACGATCCGTATAACCTTCGAAAGCTCAGCCCCCAGATCTTCCTCCGTACTGACCTCTGTTGTTTCAGGATCAAAGATCATATAGCCGTGCTTTCCGTTACGCTTTACTTCATAGAGTGCACTGTCTGCATACTGGAACATTAGCTGATAATCATTTACGCCGGCAGATTCCATGGCAACGCCGATGGAGATCCCCAAAGGGATGCCGTGGTCTTCGCCCATAAGGGAAGCTGCTTCCTTTAAGAGATCCGCGTTCAACCTGTCGGAAAGGGACGAAACCGATTCCTCTTCGGTGATCCCGGGGAAAAAGGCCATGAATTCATCGCCTCCGATACGGCATACCACATCTCCCTGCCTGACATTGCGCCTGACCACATCGGAAAAGGCAACCAGTATCCGGTCTCCCATATCATGTCCGAAAAAATCATTTACCAGTTTGAAATTATCCAGATCCAGGATCATCAGCGATCCGGAAGAACCGCGGCAGATGTCCGTTACTTTTTCCGTGCCGCTTACCTTATTTAAGAAACCCGTAAGCTTATCGATGGAAGCTTCCTCGGTAAGGCTTTCAATGGTCTTTCTGTTGATAATGGTATTATTTATCCTTTTTATCAATACATCCTTGTCAAAGGGCTTATGGATATAGTCGGAAGCCCCGGCCGTAAGGCCTCTCCGCTCTGTATCGCTGCTCACTTCACCTGTGACAAAGATGACGGGGATATGATTTCTCCCCTGCTCTTCCTCAAACCGCCTCAGGGCCCGGTATGTTTCAAAGCCGTCCATCCCGGGCATAAGGATATCAAGTAAGATCAGATCGGGGGTATGGTTCTCCATAAATACCAGGAGGTCGCTGCCGGATTTCAGGCAGCTCACCCGCATATTTTCAGCCCTCAGAAGGTTTTTTGCATTGGTAAGACTCAATGGTTCATCATCAACCACAACTATCCAGTAATCCATGAATTT
>JAIKXV010000007.1 GCA_024683935.1 Lachnospiraceae bacterium
CTGTCCAGGGTTATATTCCTGTCCTCTGTACTGCATCCTATTTTCAGTTCTTTTTTCAGTTTCTCCAGCCTTTCGCTCGCTTCAGAAAGAGTCCTTCCGTAGCAGTAATACTTTTTCCTCCGCCAGGTGTAAGTGATACACATCAGTTTCTTTTTTACCATATTCAACCTCCATAATGATCCAGAGATCGATAATCACGCGTTCCCAATAGAATAACGCTTAGAGTTGTGACAGTATGACACATGATATTGTTTTTTTCACTAGAACATTTAGCAGGGATTGTGGTACTATATATCAATAGGAGTTAATGCAGCTGAAGTTATAGTAAACGACAAAACGAAAAGACGGTTGTCGTTTGCCATATCTTAAAGGAGGAAACGGAAAAGTATGTTTAGAAGTGTTAAGAGGAGACTGGCGATCATACTTGCGGCTTCGCTGATCATCGGAAACGGAACCCTTGGCTTTGCCGGAGAGCTTCCGGTAACCGATGATGAAGAGATTGTCGAGGCCGTATTAAATGAGGCTGATGCTGATGTCGTAAATGAGGACACGGCAGATACAGAAGACGCTGACGAAGTTGTGGCAGAAGATGATGAAGAAGCTGCTGCAGAAGTTCAGGAGATAGTTGAGGAGACCGAAGGCGCTGCACAGCTGGATGATGCAGCTGACACCGCAGAGTTAAGTGATGCCGCCACCTCTACCGTATCCGATCCCGCAGCGGATCCTGCCAGCTGGAGCAAGGACCCCAGGCGTGCAAGATACACCTATCTTATGTATCTTCCCAGGCTTTCAGGACATAAGGATATTGAGATGGTATCCGAGGATCTGATACAGAACGGAAAGAAGATCGGGAACGGAAACAAGGCTGTAACCGGTGATATGATGCCGGATTATACCGATTGTGGGATTTCATTCAACTGCCTCCCTATTGAGAGCGATATCTATGTTATATATGCCTATGGAATAAATAATGAATTTGACGGATTTAACAAGGATTCCAAAGGAGATAACTCTGCATCTGTTAATAACGGCTATGGTCTGGATCAGGATAATAAGCCGGCCGGCGTATTTGATGATAATGAGTTTACCTGGTTCGGAAAGAACGGCGGAAAAACTTCCAACGGAAAGATCATATTTGACGCCGCGGTTATCAAGTGGAGCAGCGGCAACAAGGCAAAGAAGCTCAGGCTATATGATGTAGATAACCTTAAGTATAAGTATAACAAGTTTGCTACGGTTTCTTTCAATCTGATAGACGGAAAGTGGAAGAAGTTAAACACCAATGCTTTCCAGAAGGGTTCAAAACAGCCCTGGTTTTATCCTGTATTCAAGACCCTGAAGAGCTACCGCGAGGCGGACGGTACAAAGGTAAAGGTGTCAAGTGACGATAAGAAGCTTCTTAAGAGAATTAACAAAAAGATGAAGAATAATAAGATCAACTTCGAGATCCGCCGCCGCCCCATAGCAGGTACCGTAAGTGAGAATTACAAGAACTATGATGGCAGTTTCTCTAATCCTGTAAGATTTGCCAGCCTTATCGGAGATGACCTTGACTTTACCGGCAGCGGCAAGCTGAAGAAGGCAACACTTCAGTTCAGAAGCGATGTAATATACGATTACAAGGCTCTGGATTCCGATGACTTTGCTTCCACCAGCGCGGCGGATTCCGACAGCAAGAGCGGCGATTCCTCCGGATCCACCACAGGCGGAGTAAAGGCTCAGTCCAGGGGCTATTTCCTTACCCATAAGGTAGTCATGAAGAAACTGACCAGCAGCGAGGCAGGCAGATCAACCATCGCCGATGATATCAGCAATGGCAACTTCAAGAAGAGTACGAAGACCAACGCCTGGTATACAACGAAGAGCATAGATAATGAGAATACCCTCATTGTATACGGAGCCAACAACATGGAGGGAATCGCAGCCTTCCGTAAGAGAAAGAATAAGTCCGTAGGAGCCGGTTACTATAAGAGCGATAAGGACTGCTTCATACTCTCTGTTGATGACTGAATAATGAGTTCCCCTTGTTGAAAAGCCGCTTTTTTGGTATAATCCTTCTTATCCTAACGACTATTATCTTGAGGAGGCGGGTATGGAAAATATCGATATTATGAGGCTTGAAGATGCAGTTGACGGCCTGAGGAAGAATCTTCGGAGTGTCAGGAAGAACGTTAACGAGCTCATCAATAAGGAGGAGGGAACAAATATGAGAGAAACCAAGAGAGATCCTATTTTGTGGGCGCTTGCCATAATCGGTGTCATTGCAGCTGTAGCAGCTATCGCTTATGCTGTTTACCGTTATTTCACTCCTGACTATCTGGAGGATTATGACGATGATTATGATGACAGGTTTGACGATGACTTTTTCGATGATGATGAGGACGAGGTAAAGCCTGCGAAAAAGGAAGACTGAACTGATCAATGAAGAAAAATGAGATATACGAGGGAACCGTGGCTGAGCTGCGGTTCCCGAACAAAGGGGTCGTCTGCACCGCTGAAGAGAACGTCATTGTAAAAGGGGTTCTGCCGGGACAGACGGTTTCTTTTGTTTTAACGAAAAAAAAGAACGGGAGATATGAGGGCAGGCTTCAGGAAGTACTGAAAAAAGCCCCCATGGAGATGGACAGCCCCTGTCCCCATTTCGGCGACTGCGGAGGCTGCAGTTACCAGAACCTGCCCTATACGGAGGAGCTGAAGCTGAAAAGCTCCCAGGTAAAGACCATACTGGACCGGGCGATACGGGGAGAATACGTATACGAGGGTATTACCGCGTCTCCCGAAAGTGAAGAATACAGGAACAAGATGGAGTTCTCCTTCGGGAACGAGTATCTGGACGGACCCCTGACCCTGGGAATGCACAGGGCAGGGCGGTTTAATGACGTCATAACCGTGGATAAGTGCCGGATAATGGACGGCGACTACCGGGTGATAATCAGACGCACCCTGGATTTTTTCAGGGAAAAGGGTATCCCTTTTTACAGGAAGCACACAGAAGAAGGGTTCCTCCGACACCTCCTTTTACGAAAGGGGAAGAAGACCGGGGAAATCCTGCTCTTAATAGAGACCACGACCCAGCTGGACTTCGATATGGGGCGGTATGCGGAAATGCTGCTATCCCTCCAAAACGGGGAAAAGGACGGAGAAGACAAGCTTAAGGGGACCTTCGCCGGTATCCTTCATCTAAAAAATGACAGCACCGGAGACTGTGTAAAGGGAGATAATATCGATATCCTCTACGGCAGGGATCATTTTTATGATGAGGTGCTGGGGCTCAGATTCAGGATCACCCCGTTTTCCTTCTTCCAGACCAATACAAAGGGCGCGGAACTGCTGTACGGCAAAGCAAGGGAGTACGCCCTTTCCGTAGCGGACGAAGGCAAAAAGCCGGTGATATTCGATCTCTACAGCGGAACCGGAACGATAGGACAGATAATGTCCGAAACCGCTTCAAAGGTTATCGGTATAGAGATAGTGGATGAGGCAGTGAAAGCTGCCGGGGAAAATGCAGAGTTAAACGGTCTTCAGAACACGGAATTCCTGTCGGGAGATGTATTAAAGAAGCTGGAAGAGACGGAAGAGAGACCTGATCTTATCATACTTGATCCGCCCCGGGACGGATGCGCTCCAAAAGCGCTGGAAAAGATACTGGCCTATGATGTGGAGAACATGATCTATATCTCCTGCAAGATCACCAGCCTGGAAAGGGATCTTACTCCGATACAGGAGGCGGGATACCATGTAGTAAAGGCTGCAGCAGTCGATATGTTCCCGAACACCTCCGGGGTAGAGACTATCGTGCTCCTTTCGAAGGAAGCGGCAGCTGGGACAGGAGACAGGCAATAAGGACCAGGGCGCAGCCGATGAGCTCCCGGGGATTCATGGCCTCATTTAAGAGGATCCAGCCGAAGAACGCTGCAAAAACAGATTCCAGACTCATTATGAGAGGAGAGATGGCGGGAGGCGAGTCCTTCTGCCCCAGGATCTGGAAGGTGTACGCCACACCGCTGCTCAGCACGCCGGTATAGAGGATGGTGTACTTCGCTTCCCATATGGAAGCCGGATCCGGCTTTTCAAGGAGCAGGGTCAGTATCAGGGAGATCACCGTCACCACAAGAAACTGCACCGCAGATATCATGACCGGATCCACCTTTTTCTCGTGCTTCGTGAAATGATCTATAAGGCATATCTGTACGGAAAAGCAGAAGGCGCAGAGCAGACAGTACATATCTCCGGGCGACAGGTAAAATCCCTCCTTTATGCACATGAGATAAAAGCCCGTCAGTGAAATAAGGGCGCAGGGCCAGATGATCTTCGGTATCTTCTGGCCGGTAAAAACCGCTATGATCGGAACCATGATAATATAGAGCACGGTGATGAAGGCGGCCTTTCCCGCCGTTGTCATGCTGATGCCGAGCTGCTGGAAGGATGTGGCCACGCTTAAGGCCAGTCCGCAGACCAGTCCCGCAAAGATGGAACGCCTGTTAAGAGCTTTTTCCTCGTCTTTACTCATGGGCTCATCCTGCAGGCTTTTCTTTCTGAAATATATCACCACGGGGATCAGCACCAAAAATCCCACAATGCTCCGGAAGGTATTATAAGTAAAGGGCTCCACATACTTCATGCCGATACTCTGCGGCACAAAGGCTGAACCCCATATAACCGCAGCCATCAGCAGAAAAATACTTCCCTTCAGCTTTTTACTCATTTCATCAATACTCCTGAAACTCCTAAGATTTTATGAATATATGCAATTCACAGCCTACCTATGATATAATTCTCGCGGCATGAAAACAAGAGGTATAAGCAAAAATATCATAGATGTGCTGCTTTTTCTCGGGATCCTCTTCATTATCTTTGCCATAGCGTCAGAGATCGTGAAGCCGGAATACGGAGAGATATATAATATCGTCCAGGTTAAGCAGAAGATGGACTCCTTTGAAGAGGAAATACCGAATACCATAGATGTGATCTTCGCAGGAAACAGCGAAGTATACAGAACCTTTTCCCCTCTGCAGATTTTTAAGGAGACGGGGATCACATCGTACTGCATGAGCGAAAGTGCTTTAAGGCTCTGCGATGCATTGGAGCTGATCAAAGCTTCCTATAACTCACAGACACCGGAGGTGATAATTCTGGAGGCGGATGCGATCTTTTCCGATGCCTATCCTCATAAGGATGCCTATGCGCTGCCCACAAACTTTATCGAGGATGTTTTTCCCATATTCCATTATCATACAGTTTATAAGGGGTGGGTGCCGAAGTTTATCTTTGATGACAGTGTAGCACTCAGAACGGAGCATGCTCTCAGGGGATTTGTGGAGACGAATGAGGCAAAACCATATACCGGACCGGAAGACTATATGAGCGTTGGAGATCCTGTGGGGATCAATGAGGAAAGTAAAAAATATCTGAATGAGATAAGGAAATTCTGCGAGGAAAAGAATGTACCCCTGGTTCTGGTGGCGGCACCGAATGCGAAGAACTGGACCTATTCAAAGAACGAAGCACTTACAAAATATGCTGAAAAGTACGGTCTTGACTTTGTAGATCTCAATATGCACCTTGAAGATATGGGAATAGACTGGCAGACAGATACTATGGATGGCGGAAATCATATGTCCTTTGAGGGATCAAAAAAGACCACGAGATTCATCGAAGAGTATTTAAGGGATAATTACAACCTTACAGACCATAGAGGAGATCCACGATATAAAGGCTGGGAAGAAGACAATAAGGAGTATGGACTGTATCCATGAGTATCGGACTGTTTATGGAATGTATAAAGCTTTGGTGGGATCCCACATACTCCTCCTGGATGTTTTTTGCCCTCTTCCTTCCTGTCACGATGGCGGTCTATACGCTGGTGAAGAAGGAAGGGCGTTATCTCGTTCTTCTCGGAGCGAGCTGGATCTTCTTTATCTCATTCAGCGGGTGGCTCTTTACCATACATATACTGGAGACGGTCTTCGCCTGGAGGATGGGGCTTCTCCTTCAGCAGATCTCCGGGGATGATAGCCTGAAGCGGAAGGAAAAGAGTGCAAAGAAGAAAAAGGTTCTGGCCATCGGGATAGTATGCTTAGTCCTGGTGCTTTTTGTGCTGAAATATCTGGATTTTACCGGTTCCGGCATAGTGAGGCTGATAAACTGCTTCCGCGTAGTAAAGACAGAGTGGAGGCTGCTGAACATAGTGGCGCCGATAGGGATCTCCTACTTTACCCTGGAAGCCATATCCTATCTCACGGATATATACTGGGATAAGCTCGAAGCGGAAAAGGACTACACAAAGGTCGCTCTGTACATGGGCTTTTTCCCGAAGCTCATAGAGGGCCCCATCACGAGATACGGGGAAATAAAGGACAGCCTTTTTGCCGGTATTCCCGTGTCCTATGAGAATCTTACCGGCGGCTACCAGAGGATATTACTCGGACTCTTTAAGAAGCTGCTGATCGCGGATCACCTGGCTCCCGCAGTGGACATAGTCTACAACTGGGAGAATATGAAGGGGAGCGTCGCTTTATTCGGAGCCGTTATCTTCACAATACAGGAGTACATGGATTTCTCCGGCTCCATAGATATAGTAATCGGCGCGGCCAGGGTATTTGGCGTGAAGCTGAGCGAGAATTTCAGACAGCCCTTCTTTGCAAAGAACGCATCGGACTTCTGGCACAGATGGCATATCACCCTCGGCACCTTCTTCAGGGATTATATCTTTTATCCCGTGTCGGTCAGCAAGGGGGTTATGAAGCTCACGAAAAAGGTAAAGAATACCTTCGGCATGGAGCTGAGCCGCCTCACCGGGCCTAGCATAGCCATATTCTGTGTGTGGATAACGAACGGCATCTGGCACGGACCCAAATGGACCTATATATTTTACGGGGTTTATTATTTTGTTCTGATCTTTCTCGAGAACCTTGTGGAGAAGCCCTTTCTTTCGCTCCTCGACAGGCTGAAGATGACGGAGCGGTCCCTGCCGGTAAGGATCTTCCGGTCGGTCAAGCTCTTCTTTATCGTGATATTCGGAGAAATGTTCTTCCGGGCGGAGGCTCTGAGCCGGGGATTCAGTATGTTTAAGCTGATACTCACCGACTTTGACCTGCAGGAGCTGACAGGCCATATGGGTGAATTCGGCATGGATTTTCATGATTATATGACGGTAACGGCGGCCTTTCTCCTGATCATGCTCTTTAATGTCTTAAAGGAGAAGAATGTGCCCTTTGACACAAAATTCAGGACACTGCCAAAGCCTGTCCGCTGGACGGCATGGTATGTTATCATAATGGTGATAGTTGTGTTCGGTGCCTATGGCAGCGGCTATGATGCAGCGGGGATGATTTATGCGAAGTTTTGATTTTGGAAAAGTAGACAACATACTTACCAGACTGGAAAAGACCGCCGGGATGTTTCCTGAGAAGACGGCCTATTCCGACAGTGAAAAAAAGGTGAGCTTTGGTGAGGTGCTGTTAAAGGCCAGGGCGGTCGGCACCTATATTTTAAGAAAGAATACCGGGGACAGACCGGTTGCGGTAATGCTGGGCAGGAGCGTAGATACCATTATAGTCTTTCTCGGCGTTGTGTATTCGGGACACGCCTATGCGCCTGTGGGCACGGATATACCTGCGGAGAGGCAGGACAAGATCATGAAAAAGCTGCAGCCCTCATTCATCATTGACGACAGGAATGTCCGCGAAGCGCTAAATGAGAAGATAGACCACGGCAGGCTGGATGCGGTCAGGCAGGGGATAACCGTCACAGACCCCCTCTATGTAATCTTTACCTCGGGTTCCTCAGGGGATCCGAAAGGGGTCATCACATCCCAGATCTCACTTATGAACTATATAGATTCCTATTCCCGGGTAATGGGCATAGGATCCGAGGATATAATGGCTTCCCAGTCGCCCCTTGACTATATAGCGGCCATAAGGGATATCTATGTGCCGGTATTTACAGGGGCCTCTGACGTACTGATCCCGAAGGAATACTTTATGCAGCCGGAGGTGCTGTTTAATTATCTGAATGACAGAAAGGTGACCTGCATCAGCTGGAGCACTTCTGCCATGTCGGTTCTTTCAAAGCTTCACGCCTTTAAGGACGCCAGGCCGGAATATATCAGCAAGGTCTGCTTCTCAGGCAGCATCATGAGCCCTGTTGTGCTGAAGGAGTGGCAGACTGAGATCCCGGGAGCACTTTTCGTAAATCAGTACGGTCCGACCGAGACCACGGCCAGCTGCACCTATTATAAGCTGGACCATGTGGTTAATGAGGACGAGGTGATTCCCATCGGCGTTCCCTATGATAATTACAGGGTATTTCTGCTGTCAGACGATAATAAGCCGGTGAAGGCGGGAGAAGAAGGCGAGATCGCGGTTGGCGGCGTCGGTGTGACTCTCGGCTATATCAATGATCCGGAGAGAACGGATGCGGCGTTTATAAGGAATCCCCTGCAGAATGCCTTTTTTGACAGGATATATAAGACCGGGGATATGGGAGTATTCCGTGAGGACGGAGTACTGATGTACCACGGCAGGCGTGACCGCCAGATCAAATACATGGGACACAGGGTGGAGCTGGATGAGATAGAGAGTGCGGCGGCAGCTGCAGGGATAAAGGCAGCGGCAGCCCTTTACGATGCGGATAAGGAAGCTCTGTGGCTTTTCTATGAAGGGGAAATGAGCGTCAGGGACGTGTCGCTTTCCTTAAGGGAAAGGCTTCCCGGCTTCATGGTTCCGAGAAAGATAAAGAACCTGGAGAGTATCCCCCTTCTTCCCAACGGAAAAACAGATTTTAATGTGCTTAGAAGTATGGTAAACTAATGCAGTAATGAGAGGAGGTATATCACATGAGGGAAAAGCTTTTAGAGATCTTAAGCGAAGTAAGACCGGATATCGATTTTGAAAGTGAGACCGAGCTGGTAAGCGGAAGCATCCTGGAATCCTTCGATATCGTCCAGATAGTTGCAGAGCTGGATGATGAGTTTGATATCGAGATATCCCCGAAGGATCTTACAGCTGAGAACTTTAATTCCCTGGATGCCCTGGAAGAACTGATCGAGAGGCTGCAGGACGCCTGATGAAAACACCCTGCTATATTTTTGATTCGAACCGCTTTCATCAAAAAGCGGCTCTGATAAAGAGCGTTTTCGGGGATATGGATCTGACCTTTTCCATAAAGGCAAATCCTTTTCTTTTGACTGTCCTTCCGGATGTGGATGTGATACGTCACGTGGAGGTATGCAGTCCCGGGGAACTGGCTATATGTAAGAAACTGGGAGTGCCCGGAGACAGGATCATCTATTCCGGAGTCATGAAGGAAGAATGGGATGTTGCCGAGGCAGTGTCCTACGGCGCGGATATTCTGACCGCCGAGAGCAAAGGCCATTTTGAGCTTATCTGCCGGGAGGGGGAAAAGTCCGGAAAGCGCATAAAGGTCCTGCTCAGGCTTTCATCCGGGAACCAGTTCGGGATGTCCGGATCCGATATCATGGATATTCTGTCATCGGAGAACAGGGAAAATGCAGAGATCATAGGCCTTCATTATTACTCCGGTACGGCAAAGAACAAGCTTAAGCAGATCGAAAAGGATCTCGCGGCGCTCCGCGAACTGCTTTCCGAAGCGGAAAAGAAGGCGGGCTATGTTCCGTCATTTACCGAGTACGGGCCGGGACTGTCCGCTGAGTATTTTGAAGAACCTTATGAAGAGAAGGATCAGGAGCTTTTAAACCTGGTGTCAGGAGCCATTAAGGAGTTTGCCGCAGAGTACAGGACAGGAATAGAAATGGGGCGCTTCCTCGCCGCTCCCGCAGGCCGTTACTTCACAACAGTAAAGGATATTAAAAGCAACGGCGGCGTAAATTATGTGATCTGCGACGGCGGAGTGCATCAGGTCAAGTATTTTGGCCAGAACATGGGGATGAAGGTGCCTCCGGTCATGGTCCTGAGGGACGGGGTTACCGGTCCAAAAAGGGGAAAAGACACTGAATACTGCATCGCCGGGAGTCTCTGTACTACGGCAGATGTGCTTGTAAGAAATATTACCCTTCCGGAGCTCAGGACAGGGGATATATTATGTTTTGACAGGACGGGGGCTTATGCGGTATCGGAAGGAGCCCTTGCATTTTTGTCCAGAAATATGCCGGAAATATGGATTGATGACGGGGAGCGGCGGCTTCTTAGGAATGTGAAGGAGAGCTGGAAACTGAATTGTCCTGAGTGAAAGATGCTTCGCTCAGAATGACATAAAAAAGCCCAGAATGACAAAGAAGGCTCAGAATTACAAAAGAGATACGTCACGTCAGATTGAAAACAGGAGTAGCATATATGGATGCTGGGAAGAACTACAGATCATGGTTGGAAAATCTTAAAGACACGGATCCGATGAAGCAGGAGCTCCTCGATATAGAGGGAAGCGAGGCCGAGATCACCGACAGATTTTATCAGGAGATCGTATTCGGCACCGCGGGACTCCGGGGGATCTGCGGGGCCGGAAGCAACAGGATGAACGACCTCACTGTTGCGAGAGCCACCAAAGGAATAGGAGACTATATCCTGAAATCCGGTCTCGACCGTAAGAGAGGAGTGGTCTTTGCCTATGACTGCAGGTACCACTCAAAGGAATTTTCCTATCTGGCAGCGGGGATACTAACCGCCATGGATATCAAAGTGTATATCTTCCCCTCTCTCCGGCCCACACCGGAGCTTTCCTTTGCTATAAGGGAGCTTGAGGCCGTGTCCGGGGTAAATATGACGGCGAGCCACAATCCCAAGGAATACAATGGCTACAAGGTGTACTGGGAGGATGGAGCCCAGATTTCCGGGGCTGTTTCAGACGGCATACTGTCCGAGATACAGAAGTACAGCTTTTTTGACGAGACGAAGATACTGACTCCCGAGGAAGCGGAGGAAAAAGGCCTCCTCGTTACCCTGGGAGAGGATATGGACAGGAAGTACCTGGACTATGTGAAGTCCCTGCAGCAGAGGGATGATCTTTCCCTGGACCGTTCGGTATCCGTGATCTATACTCCGCTTAACGGAGCCGGGAGTATTCCGCTTTCCCGTGTAATGAAGGAAAGGGGATTCGACAATTTCCGCATGGTGAAGGAACAGGCGGATCCCGATCCGGAATTCACCACGGTGCCCTTCCCGAACCCGGAGGAGCCGAAGGCCTTTGCCCTTGCTGAAGAGTACGGTGAGAAATACGGCGCGGAGGTGCTGATCGCCACGGATCCGGATGCGGACAGGATGGCGATAGAGGTCAGGGATGATAAGGGAAAATACATACCCCTAAACGGCAACCAGACCGGAGGGCTTATCATAAACTATATGGCGGAAAGCCAGAAGGATTCCGGGACACTTCCGGAAAAGTCCGCTATGATCAAATCAATCGTTACGGGCGATCTCGGCCGCACTATCTGCGAGGCATACGGAATAGAGGTTTTCGAGGCCCTTACCGGATTTAAGAATATCTGCGGAAGGATACCCGAAACGGAAGAAAAGGGCTACACCTACTTTTTCGGTTATGAAGAGAGTATCGGCTGCGCCCCCGGAGAAAAGGTCCGGGATAAGGACGGTATTGCAGCAGGAATGCTTATTTCCGAAATGGCTGCATACTACAGGGCAAAAGGGCTTTCATTATATGAAAAGCTGCAGGAGATCTATAAAAAATACGGCTATTTCGCTGAGGGCCAGAAGTCCTTTGTATTAAAGGGCATGGAAGGCCAGGAGAGGATAGGACGTATCATGGATCACTTCAGGAATTCCGGTATTTCTGCTTTCGGCGGGAATACAGTCAGGGAAAGACGGGATTTCATAAAGGGATACAAAGATATACCGGCTTCAAACGTGCTTATTTTCTATATGGATGACGGGCTCTGGTTTGCGATGCGCCCCTCGGGCACGGAGCCGAAGATCAAGTTTTATTTCTACGGGGAAGACCCCTCAGACGGGAAAAAGGCAGCGGATAAAACAAAGGCGCTGGAAGAAGCGGTCATCAGCATTGCGGATTCGGTTGAGTAAATGAGAAAAAAGGGAACGGTGCTGGGCGTCAGCTATGAGGTTTCCAATATAGCGGACGCGGTATCGGATGTAAAGGATAATAAGGATGAACTGTCCGGGGGATACGCCTGTTTTTCCAACGTCCACACTCTTATGACTGCCGTGGACGATAAGGAATATATGGATGTCCTGAATAATGCGGACAGGACATTTCCCGACGGGGCACCGATTGCCTCGAGGCTAAGGAAGATGGGCTTCCGTGAGGCTGAGAGAGTGGCGGGTCCCGATTTCATGGAAGAGATGTTCGAACGCACGAAGGACGGTTCCCTCACCCATTTCTTCTACGGTTCCAAGGAGGAGACCCTGGAAAAGCTGGAAAGAAATCTTTCTGAAAAATATCCGGGGATAAGGATAAAGGGCATGTACTCGCCATCCTTCGGGGAGGTTTCCCCGGAAGAGGATGAGAAGGACGTTGAGCTGATAAACGAAGCGGATGCGGATATTGTCTGGGTGGGACTCGGTTCCCCGAAGCAGGACAAGTGGATGGCAGCCAATAAAGGCAGGGTAAAGGGCTTTATGTGCGGCGTGGGAGCAGGCTTTGACTTTCATGCGGGCACGATGAAGAGGGCGCCCCTTTGGATGAGGAAGATGCATCTCGAGTGGTTTTTCAGGCTTATATCCGATCCGAAGAGACTTCTCAAACGCTATGTCGTTTCAAATTCCAGATTTATCTGGTACACAATTATCGGAAAGTGATGGCATGACACAGCTTCTGCGTATATTTCGGGTTTAAGATCCCGGGATGGCGGCAGGGCTGATAATGTTACAGGGGAGAGCAGCAAAAGGATTTTCCATGAAAGGAGAGCAGGAGAATGATACGGAAAATTACTGACGGAAAGCTTTATTTTGACGGCTGTGACACCACGCGTCTTGCGGAGGAATACGGCACACCCCTTTATGTGTTCTCACAGACGGATATAGAGAGCAGATTTAAGGAACTGCAGACAGATTTCGTGGAAAAGCACGGTAACTGCAGAGTAGCTTATGCTTCAAAGGCGTTCTGTACCAGGGGCATGTATAAGCTGATGGAAAAGAGCGGTTTTTCCATTGATGTGGTAAGCGGCGGAGAACTGGCGGTTGCGATGTCGGTAAATTACCCTGCGGACAGGATCGAGTTTAACGGCAATAATAAGCTTCCGTCCGAAATAGACATGGCAGTTGAATACGGCGTGGAACGCTTTATCCTGGACGGGGTAAGGGAGCTGCCCCTTATAGAAGAAGCCTGCAAAAAATACGGGAAAAAGGTTAAGGTAGTAGTCCGCATCACTCCCGGAGTGGCGGCTTCCACACATGACTATATCATTACGGGAAAACTGGACTCCAAGTTCGGCATCCCCATGGAGGATGATGTGCTCTATCCCGTGATAAAGAGCGTGATCGATTCTCCCTATGCGGAGTTCCACGGACTTCACATGCATATAGGTTCCCAGCTCTTTACCACAAAGGAATACATGGAATCCCTTGAGGTGATGCTGACCACCGCAACAGAGATAAAGAGAAGGCTTGGCGCTGATGTTCACGAATTAAATCTCGGCGGCGGCTTCGGGGTGACTTACGTTGACGAAGAGAGAAAGCCCTATTCCTTCTTCCTGGATCCGATGGCGGAGAGGATAAGCGAATGGGCGTCTGATATGGGAGTGGAAAGACCCACTATCGCCATAGAGCCCGGAAGGAGCATCATAGCTGAGGCGGGCATTACCCTTTATACCGTTGGACAGATAAAGGAGATAAAGAATGTCAGGAAGTATGTTTCCATAGACGGCGGTATGGGTGACAATATCAGGGTTCCGCTTTATGATGCTGTCTATACCGGCGTCATTGCCAATAAGGCAGAAGAGCCCTGTACGGAAAAGGTTACAATATGCGGTAAGTGCTGTGAGTCGGGAGATATCATCATCCGGGATCTCATGGTGCCTGCGAGTATAGAGGCAGGTGACATCGTGGCTGTATATTCCACGGGAGCTTACGGATATTCCATGGCTTCAAATTACAATAACTGTCCTATTCCCGCTTCGGTTCTTGTAAAGGACGGAAAGAGCGGACTCATGGTAAAGAGACAGAGCTATGAACAGATAATGGAGAACCAGATCATTCCCGATTGGATTCAGTAAGAAAGGAAATATAATGCCGCGCAGAGACGATATAAAGAAAGTAATGATAATAGGCTCCGGCCCCATAGTTATAGGCCAGGCCTGCGAATTCGACTATTCGGGCACCCAGGCCTGCAAGGCGCTCCACAGCCTGGGCTATGAGGTGGTGCTGGTGAATTCCAATCCCGCCACCATCATGACCGACCCGGAAATGGCGGACGAAACCTATATCGAGCCCCTTAATGTGGAGAGGGTTGAAAAGATAATAGATAAGGAAAGGCCGGACGCGCTGCTTCCGAATTTAGGAGGGCAGTCGGGACTGAATCTCTGCTCGGAGCTTTATAAAAAAGGCATTTTAGATAAATACGGCGTTAAGGTCATCGGAGTCCAGGTGGATGCGATAGAACGCGGAGAAGACCGGACCGAGTTCAAAAAAACAATGAATGAGCTGGGCATAGAGATGGCCCGTTCAAAGGCCTGCTATTCCGTGGAGGAGGCTCTGGAAACCGCAGAAGAGCTGGGTTATCCGGTAGTGCTCCGCCCTGCCTACACGATGGGAGGCGCAGGCGGCGGCTTCGTATATAACAAAGAGGAATTAAAGACCGTATGTGAAAGAGGACTTCAGGCATCCCTCATCCATCAGGTACTGGTGGAAGAATCCATCCTCGGATGGGAGGAGCTGGAGCTGGAAGTGGTGCGTGACAGCAAGAACAATATGATCACGGTCTGCTTCATAGAGAATGTGGATGCGGTGGGAGTGCATACGGGAGATTCCTTCTGTACCGCGCCCATGCTCACCATTTCAGAGGAGCTGCAGGAAGAGCTGCAGAAACAGGCCTATTCCATCGTGGAACATATTGGCGTTATCGGCGGCACCAATGTTCAGTTTGCCCATGATCCGAAGAGCGGAAGGGTGATCGTGATAGAGATCAATCCCAGGACTTCACGCTCATCAGCCCTGGCCAGCAAGGCTACGGGCTTCCCCATTGCGCTGGTATCCGCGAAGCTGGCAGCGGGACTTACCCTTGACGAGCTTCCCTGCGGCAAATACGGAACGCTGGATAAATATAAACCCGACGGCGACTATGTGGTTGTGAAGTTTGCCCGCTGGGCCTTTGAAAAGTTCAAGGGCGTGGAGGATAAGCTCGGTACCCAGATGAGAGCCGTGGGCGAAGTCATGAGTATCGGAAAGAACTATAAGGAGGCCTTCCAGAAGGCAGTACGTTCCCTCGAAAAGGGCAGATACGGTTTAGGACATGTGAAGGACTATGATCAGAAGTCGAAGGAGGAACTCCTGTCGCTCTTAAGGAGCGCTTCCTCCGAACGGCATTTCATAATGTACGAGGTTCTGAGAAAGGGCGCGGACATTAAGGAGATAAATGAGATCACGGCTGTAAAGGAATACTTTATCCGCGAGATGAAGGAGCTGGTGGATGAAGAAGAGGAACTTATCCGCAGCTTTGAAGGAAAGGTGCCTTCAAAGGAAGCCCTGCTGAAGGCCAAGAAGGACGGCTTCTCCGACAAGTACCTGTCAGAGATACTGAAGGTTTCAGAGGAAGCCATAAGGAAGGCAAGAGAAGGCTTCGGCTGCAGCGAAAAGTGGGATAAGGTGCATGTAAGCGGTACGGAAGATGCAGCTTATTACTATTCCAGCTACTGCATGGACAGCGATACCGAAAATGCGGACTCGGGCAAAAAGAAGATCATGATCCTTGGCGGCGGCCCGAACAGGATAGGCCAGGGAATAGAATTCGATTACTGCTGCGTACATGCGGCCCAGTCCTTAAAGAAGCTGGGATTTGAGACAATAATCGTAAACTGCAATCCGGAGACCGTGTCAACGGATTACGACACCAGCGACAGGCTTTATTTCGAACCCCTTACGCTGGAGGACGTATTAAGCATTTACTATAAGGAAAAGCCGGTGGGAGTAATTGCCCAGTTCGGAGGACAGACGCCGCTCAATCTGGCGTCAGAGCTTGAAAAATACGGTGTCCGGATACTCGGAACCTCTCCCGCTGTGATCGATCTCGCGGAGGACCGGGATCAGTTCAGGAAGGTCATGGACAAGCTTCAGATACCCATGCCGGAATCAGGCATGGCGGTCAATGTGGAAGAAGCGACCGGGCTGGCTCACAAAATTGGATATCCCGTAATGGTCCGTCCTTCCTACGTGCTGGGCGGCAGAGGAATGGAGGTCGTAAGGGACGACGAGAGCATGAGGGATTACATGAATGCTGCGGTAGGCGTCACCCCTGACCGTCCCATCCTGATAGACAGATTCCTGCATAACGCCATGGAGTGCGAGGCGGACGCCATAAGCGACGGACACGACGCCTTTGTTCCCGCGGTTATGGAGCATATAGAGCTCGCCGGGATACATTCCGGAGACAGTGCCTGCATCATACCGTCAAAGCACATAAGCAGTAAAGCCCTTGAGATCATCAGGGATTACACCAGGAGGATCGCCACCGAGATGAACGTGGTAGGCCTCATGAACATGCAGTACGCCATAGAGGACGGAAAGGTCTATGTCCTGGAAGCAAATCCCAGAGCTTCCCGTACTGTACCTCTGGTATCAAAGGTCTGCGCCATCAGCATGGTGCCGATAGCCATAGATATCATTACAGGAGATATCACGGGAAGGAAATCCCCCGTGCCTGAGCTGAAACAGAAAAAGATTCCCTATTACGGAGTGAAGGAAGCGGTATTTCCCTTTAACATGTTTCCTGAGGTGGATCCGGTGCTGGGTCCCGAAATGCGTTCCACGGGAGAGGTGCTGGGCATAGCGGATACTCCGGGAGAGGCTTTCTACAAGGCGATTGAAGCCACCAAGTCAACCCTTCCTTTAGGCGGATCGGTGCTGATAAGCGTGAATACCGAGGACAAGCCGGATGCTGCCGAGATAGCCGAGTCCTTCTACGAGGACGGCTTTAAGATATATGCTACGGGTGAAACCTGCAAAAGGATAGCGGAAGCAGGGATCCCGGTAGAGCATGTGAATAAGAATTACGAGGGTAGACCCGATGTCAGGGATCTCATCATTAACGGGAAGCTGGATCTTATCATCAATTCCCCTGCGGGCAAGGATATCATCCATGATGACAGTTATCTGAGGAAGGATGCCATTAAAGCCCGGGTTCCCTATATCACAACGATAGCAGCGGCAAGAGCTGCGGCGGAAGGGATCAGGGAGATAAAAAGATCCGGGAATGCACCGGTAAAATCTCTGCAGGAGCTGCATAATGGAAAGTAATGATAATAAGGGATCAAAGCTGAACCCGTTAGACCGGTTTCTTATTGATCTGATAGAAAAGCATATTTATGAGATAGCGGTAGCGCTTATTGTACTGATGTCCCTGGTGATCAGGTACAAGCTCACCACCTTTAAATTCAACGGGGAATATATCTCCGGGGATTATCACGGTTTCCTGACGAGATGGGTGAATTATTACAGGGAGCTGGGCGTGGTCAAGGGTCTCGGGCGCAGCATAGGGGATTACTATGTGCCCTACAATCTCATCCTTGCCGTTATCTCCGTCATTCCCATATTTGATGAGGGCATCTGGATATCCGCGGTCTCCATTTTCGGGGAATACCTCGGCGCCCTTTTCATGTTTAAGATCTTAGACCACCTGACCGGGGGAAATAAGAAAAGGTCGGCTTTCGCGGCGGCCATGATGCTGTACCTTCCTATGGCCATGCTGAACGGAGCCCTTTGGAAGCAGTGCGACGGCTTTTATACGGCCTTTATTTTCATAGGGCTGTATCTGTTCTTTAAGAAGAAATACAACCCGGCCTTTATCTTTTTTGCGATAGCTTTTATTTTCAAACTGCAGACCCTGTTCTTCGTGCCTTTTCTCATTGCGATGTACATCTGCTATCACGAGTTCAGCATACTGAAATTTCTGTGGTTTCCGGGACTATACCTGCTGGCGGGGATACCTGCCCTTATCTGCGGCAGGTCGCTGGAGAGCACCTATCTCGTATACTTTAAGCAGACAGACGTCGGGAAAATGAGTGTGGGCTTTCCGAATATCTACATCCTCGGTATAGACAGTTATGAAGCAATGACGGTACCGGCGCTTATGATAACGGTGACTGTCCTTATCATCATTGCCTGCTTCCTCATGTCAAAGAGGGAACGGCTGGATCAGAAGCTAAGCTTTGCGGTGGCGGGATATTTTGTAATGACCTGTGTAATGTTCCTGCCTGCCATGCATGAGAGATACGACTATCTTGCGATAATAATCCTCAGCATGTACGCCCTTGCCATAGATATCAGGCTGGCGCCCACTGCTGTGATAATGAATATCTGTCCCATCTTTACCTACGGAAGCTACCTCTTCCACCAGGGGGACAATATTATCAGCTATCAGCTTATGAGCCTTATGTACCTTTTTGCTTACCTGTATGCGGCATGGTATATCTGCCGCAGGCTGACCGTGCCGGCAGAGAACGTAAAAGGTTAAAGGAAGTGCAGCATGTCGGAAAAGCTCTACATCATCTTACCCTGTTATAATGAAGAAGAGATATTGGAAAGAAGCGCGGAGCGGGTGCGTGAAGTGCTTGCTTCCCTTATTTCGGATACCTCTGTGCCCCTGTCGGAGGAGAGCCGCATACTCTTTGTGGATGACGGTTCCAAGGACGGCACCTGGGACATCATTCAGAGACTTAATAAGGAGGATGCGGTATTTTCCGGTTTGAAGCTGGCAAGGAACTACGGCCACCAGACCGCGATCTTTGCGGGAATGGAGGAGGCCCTGAAATGTAAGGCCGATTGCATGGTGACGATAGATGCTGACCTGCAGCAGGATATCAATGCCCTTCCCGAATTTCTGGCAAAGTACAGGGCGGGAGCGGATATAGTGTACGGCATAAGGGATTCCAGGGATACCGACGGCTTCTTTAAGAAGAGCAGCGCCACGATGTATTACAAGCTGATGAACGCCCTGGGAGTCAGGATAATACCGCAGAGCGCCGATTACAGGCTGATGTCTGCCCGGGCGGTGGAAGCCCTGGCGGAATATAAGGAGCATAATCTATTTATCCGGGGCCTGGTTCCGGAGATCGGGTTTAACAGCGATAAGGTTTTTTTCCATGTCAGCAAAAGGGAGGCCGGCAGCTCCAAATATACGTTAAAGAAGATGCTGTCCCTTGCCCTTGACGGCATTACCTCTTTTTCCATACAGCCCCTGAGGCTGGTATTCATGTTCGGAATAATCAGCTTCATTGTTTCGCTTATTATGATGGCGCTCACCATAATAGACCATGTCCGCGGAGTCACCGTTCCCGGATGGTCCACACTTACGATAAGCATCTGGCTCCTCGGCGGAGTGCAGCTCCTCTCCCTCGGTGTCCTGGGAGAATATATCGGCAGAACCTATATGGAGACCAAGAGAAGACCCAGGTATTTCGTGAGCAGTATTTTGGGGGATGGAGAGGACAAAACATGATAGAGATCCATTCGGATGATTTCTGCATAACCCCCGGAGCATCAAGGCAGATCCTGAACTGTATAAATAACGGCTGCGTAAACGGCATCAGCATCATGCCGGACAGCGAATATTTTGCGGAATGTTTGGATATCCTGAAGGCTGAGTGCGGAAAGGATATTTTTATTTCCGTTCACTTAGACCTGATTACCGGGAAGGCCGTTTCCGGAAAGAGTGTCATTACGGATCGGGACGGTTTTTTCAATATCACCTATATTAAATATATACTGATCTTTCTCATTCCGTTATACCGCCGGAAATACCGCGAGGCGGTGAAAAAGGAGCTTTCGGCCCAGCTGGATCTATGCCTTCCCTATCTGGACAGGAAAAAGATAAGGATAGACAGCCACAGGCATATTCACATGGTTCCCGGGATCTTTTCCGTGGTAATGGAGCTGATAAAGGAAAAGGGGCTGGGACTCGAATATATGCGTATCACCAAAGACCGCCCAGGATATTTTAAGGGGCTCCCGGCCTTTCAGCATTTCAGTATTAAGGGAGTGATAAAAAGCCTGCTCCTAAGGTTCTTTTCCGATATCGATCTTTGCAGGTTCCATAGGGAACTTAAAGGCCATACCGCTGATTTTGCGGCCATTCTCTTTTCCGGGATGATGACGGAAAAGAATCTGAGACTGATACTGGAAAATAAAAGACATTCAAAAAATCTTGCCGGCCGTGATCTGGAGATCATGGTGCATCCCTACTTTGTGTCCGATCCGGGTGAGATACAGCGTATCCATGACACAGAGGACAAGGGATATGTGGCGTCGGATATGAGGCGGAAGGAAATAGATGCCGTTCTCAGCGAACGGATAAAGACACTGACATGACAGAAAAGATAAAGCATAAAAAAGCAATATGCCTGATAGTGGGATTTCTCCTTCTTCTCATGATAACGTCATATCTTGTAAGTCCCGAAGAGGGTGAGGTGTATGACATTATCTCTACCCGGAAGAAGATCGAAGATATCAGCCGTGAAAGGGCAAATTCCATAGACGTGATCTTTGCCGGCGATTCCCTGGTATTCAGGGATATCTCCCCTCAGATAATAATGGATCTTACGGGGATCTCTTCATATGATCTGAGCGACGGAGCCATGAGGCTCTGCGATCAGAACGTGCTGATAAGGAATTTCTGCCGCAGACAGGATCCGAAGCTTCTCGTGCTGGAACCGGATGTCATGACAAAGGACGCATCACCCTACAAGGATGATTTTGCCCTGCCGACCAATTTTATAGAAAAGGTATTTCCCATATTCCATTACCATATGTTTTATAAGGGGCTGAACCTGTTCGGAGAGAATGAGGGTTCGACCGGGATAAAGGGCTATCAGCCGGAAGATACCGTAGATCCCTATGAGGGAAGCCCGGACTATATGTTGGCGGAGGCGGAACCCGTTGAGATCGGTGAGCTGAATCAGTGGTATATGGAAAAGATAGTGGCGTTCTGCAGGGACAGGGATATTAAACTGCTTTTAATGGCGCTTCCAAGTCCCGCCAACTATAATAAAGAGGTTCATAAAGTAGTGCAGGCCTGGGCCGATGAGCACGGCGTTGATTTTGTGGATCTCAATCTGGCAAATGAAGAGATCGGTATCGACTGGAAAACAGATACCAAGGATGCCGGAGACCATATGAATACAGCGGGTTCCGAAAAGGTTTCGGCTTATATAGCGGAATACCTTGATGATAATTACGACCTCCCTGACCGCAGGGAAGAAAAGGAATAAATGGATTTACAGTACTTTATTGAATGTATGGGCGAATGGTGGAAGCAGCTCTCCTATACCACGTGGATGTACTTCGCGCTGCTGCTGCCGCTCACAGCGCTTATATACCAGATAGTGCCCCGGGAAAAACGGAAGATAGTGCTTCTCGCTGCGAGCTGGATCTTCTTTTTCAGCCTCAGCGGATTGCTGCTGCTCGCAAACATCGCGGCGTCTGTTTTTGTGTGGGCAACAGGGAAAAACCTGGAGTCTGTTGAAAACGACGAAGCCCTCGGCAGAAAGGAAAAGCAGAAGAAAAAGAAGAGAGTGCTTCTGTTTTCAGTGCTGGCGCTGCTTTTAGTGCTTATTTTATTTAAATATCTCGACTTTATCGGACTTAATATTGTGCGTATAGCCCGGTTTGCGGGAATACCCTTTAACTGGCATATTCTCAGTATAGTGGTGCCCGTCGGCATTTCCTATTATACCCTCGAATCCATTGCCTATATCACTGATGTGTACAGAGGAAATATCCCTGCGGAAAAGGATCTTATTAATATCTGCCTGTTCCTGTCATTTTTCCCGAAGCTCGTAGAGGGTCCCATTACCTTATATAAAGAAGCATCCGGGCTTTTCTCGGGAGAGGGTATCAAAGAGAGTAATCTCGCTGAAGGGTATCAGCGGATCCTGTGGGGTCTTTTTAAGAAGCTCTGCATAGCGGATCATCTGGCCCCCGCGGTTACGGGGATCTTTGACGGGGAATACATGGACGGGGGCGTTGCCCTCTTTGGCGCGTTATTATTCACTATTCAGGAGTACATGGATTTTTCCGGCTCCATAGATGTCGCTATTGGAAGTGCCAGGATATTCGGGGTAAGGCTGGCGGAAAACTTCAGGCAGCCGTTTTTTGCGAAAAATGCAACTGACTTCTGGAGGAGATGGCATATCTCCCTGGGGCGCTTTTTCAGGGAATATATATTCTATCCCGTTGCTCTTTTGAAGCCCATGGCACGTCTGACCAAGAAGGTAAAGAATATCGCAGGCAGGAATGTCAGCCGTTTTGTCACTCCGGCAGTGGCTCTGTTTCTCGTGTGGCTTTCAAACGGCGTATGGCACGGATCAAAGTGGACCTATATTTTCTACGGTATGTATTATTTTGTGATCGTATTCGCGGAGCTGATACTGGAGGAGCCGGTTGCAAAGCTGCTTGAACGCCTGCACCTTAAGGATACTTCTGTTCCCGTAAGGGTATTCCGCTTCGTTAAACTGCTGATCATCGTTGTGATCGGTGAGCTGTTCTTCAGGGCCGATTCCCTGTCAAAGGGCTTCTATATGTTCCGGCTCATTTTCACCGATCTCAGATTTGATATGGTAATAAAACATATACAGGATATAGGCATAGACAGATACGGATACCTGGTAATAATCACAGGTCTTATAGTGGTGGCGGTCGTTGAGACCCTGAAGGAATGCGGGATCCCGATACGTGCAAAGATCGAAGGCCTGCCGGTTCCCATAAGATTCGTATTCTGGTATGCGTGTATTTTCTTCGTTATCATTTTCGGCGCCTACGGGACCGGCTATGATACCGCAGATCTTTTGTACGCTCAGTTCTAGTATAACTGTCTTTTTAAATCCCTTACAGCCGCATTATGGGTTTTATACAATTCCTTGCTCAAATCCGACGAAATGACGGCTTTCAAGGGCAAATTTCCCTTACAATTTCCATATAGTTAAAATGTCTTTAGTATTTTTTTATATTTTGTTGGGAATTATTTTATTTTTGTATTGCATTTTTAACAACATCGTGTTATAGTCTTTTCATCAGTTGAATCGAGGTGCCTATGAGACGAGAGAACGTGGCCATACATCAGCAGAAAGCTGCTTTGTAGATCATGTTCTTATTTTTATTTAAACGCATGGGTGCCTCTGAGATCACAAAGAAAAGTTCATGACAGAGGGCCCGCGCGGAACGGAGTCAATATGTGCAGGGCGTTTGTTGAACAGGTTGAAGATAATCCCATAATAGCTGCCGTCAAGGATGACGAAGGTCTTCAATTATCTCTTACAAGTGAATCGAGCGTGATCTTTGTCCTATACGGAGATATCTGCACTATTCCGGACATTGTAAAAAGAATACATGACGCCGGGCGGACCGCGATGGTTCATGTTGACCTCATTAATGGTCTTTCCTCCAGGGATGTGGCTCTGGATTATATTAAAACCAGTACAGTGGCCGACGGCATCATAACAACGAAGAGTGTGCTCATCCCCCATGCAAAGGAACTGAAGCTGAACACGGTGCTCAGGTACTTTGTACTGGACAGCCTGGCTCTCATCAATATGGAGAAGGGTGCGAGGCCCGGCGTTCCCCAGCCCGATCTGGTGGAGTTTCTTCCCGGCATTATCCTTCCGGAAATGATAAGGAAGATAAATTCCATTAGCAGGGTACCGGTAATGGCCGGGGGGCTGATATCGGATAAAACAGGGGTTATGAATGCTCTCTCAAACGGTGCGGTGGCGGTATCCACCACAAATCCGAAGGTCTGGTTCTTATAGGGTATAGTTTTATCGCAGAAGTCTTTGGTAATAGGAAATACCATTCACAACTTAATATTTCATGTATTAAAAGGAGGTAACAAGGTATGGCAAAGTATGTGATGGCTCTGGATGCGGGTACGACCAGTAACAGATGTATCCTCTTCAACGAGAAGGGTGAGATCTGCTCTGTTGCGCAGAAAGAATTCACGCAGTATTATCCTCAGCCCGGCTGGGTTGAGCATGATGCAAACGAAATCTGGAATACCCAGCTTTCAGTAGCACAGGAAGCTCTTAAGAAGGCAAATGCAAGCGCTTCTGACATCGCAGCAATCGGTATCACAAATCAGCGTGAGACCACTATCCTTTGGGATAGGGCAACCGGCGAGCCTGTATACCATGCAATCGTATGGCAGTGCCGCAGAACCGCTGACATGAAGCAGGAACTTCTTGATAAGTATCCCGGAATCGACAACCAGGCTTACAACAAGACCGGTCTCGTATTCGACCCTTATTTCTCAGGCACAAAGCTTCGCTGGATCCTGAACAATGTTCCCGGCGTTCGCGAAAGAGCCGAAAAGGGCGAGCTTTGCTTCGGTACAGTTGATACATGGCTTATCTACAAGCTGACAAAGGGAAAGGTTCATGCAACCGACTTCTCAAATGCTTCCAGAACCATGATCTTCAACATCAACACATGTCAGTGGGATGAGGAACTCTGCAAGCAGCTCGAGATCCCTATGAGCGTGCTTCCGAAGGCTCTTCCTTCCAGCAGCACCGAGTACGGCGAATCCGATCCCGAGTTCTTCGGCGGACCTATCAAGATCGCAGGCGTAGCAGGCGACCAGCAGGCAGCTCTGTTCGGACAGACCTGTTTCGAGTCAGGTATGGCTAAGAACACCTATGGTACAGGATGCTTCATGCTGATGAACATCGGCACAAAGCCTCAGTTCCCGAACAACGGACTTCTTACCACCATCGCATGGGGACTTGACGGTAAGGTTGAATATGCACTTGAAGGATCTATCTTCGTAGCCGGCGCAGCTATCCAGTGGCTTCGTGACGAGGTTAAGCTCGTTGACACATCACCGGATTCCGAATACTTTGCAACCCAGGTTGAGGATACCAACGGATGTTATGTTGTTCCTGCATTCACAGGACTCGGCGCTCCTTATTGGGATCCCTATGCACGCGGAGCTATCACAGGCCTTACACGTGGCGTAAACAAGAAGCACATCATCCGTGCTACACTGGAGTCTCTCGCACTTCAGACCTATGACGTTCTCGGAGCTATGGAAGAGGGATCAGGCATCAAGCTTAACGCTCTTAAGGTTGACGGCGGAGCCTGCAAGAATAACTTCTTAATGCAGTTCCAGTCAGATATCATCAATGCTCCCGTACATCGTCCGGTTTGCGTTGAGACCACAGCTATGGGTGCTTCCTATCTTGCAGGTCTTGCAGTTGGCTTCTGGTCAAGCAAGGAAGACGTTATCAAGAACTGGGCTATCGACAGAGAGTTCAAGCCTGATATGTCAGACGCTGATCGTAATGAGAAGCTCAAGGGCTGGAAGAAGGCAGTTAACACAACCCTCGGATGGGCTAAGTAATTTATTTCACAGTACCTTTTCGCAGTTGCCGGGGTGCCTGATGTCCCCGGCGGCTGCGTGGTAAATAAGCTTATTTATTAATTAAAAGGAGGTTTTAGTTTATGCAGGCTTATATTGCTGAATTTGTGGGAACCGCGCTTCTGGTTCTCCTCGGTGACGGTGTATGCTGTAACGTTAATCTTGAGAAGTCCGGATTTAAGGGCGGCGGAGCTGTTTACATCCTTATTGGATGGGGAATGGCTGTTATGGTTCCGGCATTCACATTCGGAGCTATGTCGGGAGCTCACTTCAATCCCGCAGTTACCATCGGACAGGCTATCCTTGGTAACATGGCATGGGGCACAGTTGTTGGATACATCATTGCTCAGATGCTCGGTGGTTTCGTAGGAGCTGCTATCCTTATGGTTCTCTTCGCAGATCATATTAAGGCTACTCCTGATGACGCTACAGTTCGTGGCTGCTTCTGCACAGGACCTTCCATCCCCAATGTTGGACTTAACTTCCTGTCAGAGTTCGTAGCTACCTTCGTTCTGGTATTCACCCTTCAGGGAATTCCTGACAACGGACCCGCAGCAGGTGTTACATTCATCCTTGTTTACGGCGTAATCGTTGCCTGCGGCGCTTCCTTCGGTGGACTTACAGGATACGCTATGAATGCAGCTAGAGATTCAGCTCCTCGTTTCGCATATCAGCTTCTCGGACCTAACAAGGGAAGCAAGGATCCCAACTGGGGCTATGGCTGGATTCCCCTTATCGCTCCCATCTGCGGCGGCGTGGTAGCATCATTCGTACACATGGCTATCTGGAACATGGCTTAATATTTACTGAACAGAATATTGTTCGCTAAAGACTAGGAGAAACGGCGACGGAAGCATCAGGCTCCGTCGCCTTTTTAAACAGAAAAGCAGGAAAGGAAAACAAAATGACCTACGATTGTATCATTATCGGGGCAGGTGTCAGCGGCAGCGCCACAGCACGTGAGCTCAGCAAATATGACCTCAACGTATGCGTGCTCGAAAAGGGCGAAGATGTCTGCTCCGGAACAAGTAAGGCAAACAGTGCTATCGTACATGCCGGTTTTGACGCAGCCGAAGGCTCTCTCATGGCTAAGCTTAATGTAGAGGGTAATGAAATGATGGGGCAGCTTGCTGAAGATCTTGACATCCCCTTTGAGAGGAATGGCTCCCTGGTAGTCTGCATTCATGAGGAGGAAAAGGGCGGACTGAAGGACCTCTATGACAGAGGTATCGCTAACGGCGTTAAGGAGCTTCGTCTTCTCGACAAGGAAGAACTTCACAAGATGGAGCCGAATCTGGCTGACGAGGCCTGCGCAGCTCTTTATGCTCCTACGGGCGGCATTATCTGTCCATTTATGCTGAATATTGCCATGGCTGAAAACGCTGCTGTGAACGGAGTTGACTTCTTCTTTAATACAGAAGCTGAGACCCTTCACCGCGACGAGGACGGCATCTGGCACATCCGCACCAATAACGGTGAATATAAAACAAAGTACGTGATCAATGCAGCCGGTATTTATTCTGACGTATTCCATAACATGGTTGCTGACAAGAAGATCCATATCACTCCGAGACGCGGTGACTACTGCCTTCTCGACAAGGAAATGGGCTCTTTCGTAAAGCATACCATCTTCCCTCAGCCTACTAAGCTCGGAAAGGGTGTCCTGGTATCTCCCACGATCCACGGAAACCTGATAGTAGGACCTACGGCCATTGATATAGAAGATAAAGAAGGAACCGCCACAACTGCAGCAGGTATCAACGACCTGATCGAAAAGGCGGGAATGCATGTTAACAATCTGCCTGTTGGCAGAAAGGTGATAACCAGCTTCGCCGGCCTGCGCGCCCATGAAGACAATCACGAATTCGTTATCGGCGAAGTTAAGGAAGCACCCGGATTTATTGACTGTGCAGGTATTGAGTCACCCGGACTCACCTCCAGTCCCGCTATCGGCAAGATGGTTGCCGGAATAGTATGCGACCTTGCGAAACCCGCAAAGAAGGCTAACTGGAACGGAAAGAGAAAGGGTATCCTGAATCCTTCCAATATGTCGGTTGAAGAGAGGAATGAGCTTATCAAGAAGGAGCCCGCATATGGCCAGATCATCTGCCGCTGCGAGTCCATCTCTGAAGGGGAGATTCTTGACGCCATTAGGAGGCCTCTCGGAGCACGTTCTCTTGACGGAGTGAAGAGACGTACCAGAGCCGGAATGGGAAGATGCCAGGCCGGTTTCTGCTCACCCAGAGTTATGGAGATCATCAACCGCGAGCTCGGAATACCTATCGAAAAGATCACCAAGAGCGGCGGCAAATCAGTAATAGCCCCTGAGCGGTCAAAGGCCGGGAAAGGAGGAGAATAATGTTGACTTATGATATTGTTATCGTAGGCGGAGGTCCTGCGGGTCTTGCGGCAGCAGTTGCTGCAAGGGAAGCCGGAACCGAGTCTATTCTCATCCTTGAGCGTGACCACGAGCTGGGCGGAATCCTTAATCAGTGCATACACAACGGTTTCGGTCTCCACACCTTCAAAGAGGAGCTGACCGGTCCCGAGTACGCATACCGCTTCATGAAGCAGGTATTTGATGCCAAGATTGAGTACAAGCTGAATACCATGGTTATGGATATCTCGGCTGACAGAGTTGTTACAGCTATGAACAAGACCGATGGCATGATACAGATCAAGGCCGGAGCTGTTGTTCTTGCCATGGGATGCCGCGAGAGGCCCAGAGGAGCCCTGAACATCCCCGGATACAGACCTGCAGGTATCTTCTCGGCAGGTACGGCACAGCGTCTCGTTAACATCGAGGGTTACATGCCCGGACGTGAAGTAGTGATCTTAGGTTCCGGTGATATCGGACTCATCATGGCTCGCCGTATGACTCTTGAGGGTGCAAAGGTTAAGGTTGTTGCAGAGCTTATGCCTTATTCGGGCGGCTTGAAGAGAAATATCGTTCAGTGTCTGGACGATTTCGGAATTCCTCTTAAGCTCTCCCACACAGTTGTTGACATCGAGGGCAAGGAGAGAGTATCTGCAGTTACCATTGCAGAGGTTGGACCGGATATGAAGCCCATCCCCGGAACCGAAGAGAGATACACCTGTGATACTCTTCTTCTTTCCTGCGGACTTATCCCCGAGAACGAGCTTTCAAAGAGCGCGGGAGTTGAGCTTAATCCCATCACCAGCGGACCTGTTGTTAATGAGTCCCTGGAGACCAGCATTCCCGGCGTATTTGCCTGCGGTAATGTTCTCCATGTTCATGATCTGGTTGACTTCGTTTCTGAGGAAGCCAAGAAGGCCGGAGAGAATGCTTCGAAGTTCGTTAAGGAAGGCGAAGCTAAGAGCAGCAAGGAGCCCATTAAGCTGGTTGCTACAGAGGGTGCACGTTATACTGTTCCCTGCACGCTTGATGTGGACAGAATGGATGATCTGCTTACCGTTCGTTTCCGCGTAGGTGCTGTTTTCCAGGATTCCTATGTAAGCGTTTACTTTGATGATGAGCGTATAATGCACAATCAGAAGCGCATCATGGCTCCCGGTGAAATGGAACAGGTTATACTCCAGAAGAAGAAACTTGTTGAATACCCGAACCTTAAGACTATTACCATTAAGATAGAGAAGGAATAAGGAGGCAGAGAGAATAATGACTACAAAAGAACTTACCTGTATCGGCTGCCCCATGGGGTGTTTGATAACGGTTCAGATGGAAAAAGGTGAAGTGGTGAGCGTTGAGGGAAATACCTGCCAGAAGGGTGATATCTATGCCCGCAAGGAGGTTACGGATCCCACACGTATCGTTACCAGCACGGTTGTGATCAAAGAGGGTGACAAGCCCCGTCTTCCCGTTAAGACGAAGAGCGATATCCCGAAGGACAAGATCTTTGAGGTTATGAAGGATATTGATGCTGCAATTGTTACGGCTCCGAAGCATATCGGGGATGTGGTTGTCAGCAATGTTGCGGGCACAGGGGTTGATGTGATCGCTACACGAAACATCGAAAAATCTTAAGTAATATACGTTCTGGCCGCCCGGGAGACTGTTTTCCCGGGCGGCTTGTTCGTGTTTTATATGACGGGCAGCCGGCGGCGCATGTCCAAAGCAAACCCCGCGGAACGCGCTGCGCCAAGCTCTCCGCCAACTGCGGCTAAGCACACAGGATGTTCACGAAGCATTTGTTCTCATCCTGTGTGCCTACCCGCAGTAAGCGGCACATCTTGGCTGCGGTTCCGATAAGGGGTTATGCTTTCGGACATGCGCCGCCGACTGCCCCTGATTTATTCAAGCCGATCATGTAAATACCGGTAGCTTTATTGTTACCGTCACCAAGATTTGCCATCATATCATCGAAGCTGGCGTATTGCTCGCGGCGGCCGTGGGAGTTGTGGGCGATGAAATGACCGTCATTATGCTCTATGCACATGGTGTGGAGCATTCTCCTGATCTTTCTTCCGTTATTCATTATTGTAAATATGATTATGTCGGAGTTTTCCGCTAAATCTCTGAAGCGGCGTTTGTCCGCCGTTTTTTTGGTTTGCAGTCCGAGCTTCTTAAAGTATTTATCCGCTGACTGGGGTGCGGTTCCGAAGGCGGCAAAGAATGAAGCTCCATAGTGCTCGAAATGGCGGATTATATCGGCGATGGGAACCGGGGTGCCGAGGATCAGCAGGGCGTTATAGACTGCCGCGGTTCCGCAGCCGGAATGGGAAAAGGTCTTTGAGCCGTATTTCAGGGCGGTTTCGCCGGACTGATCGTCTATCAGCGCGCATCCGGAGCCGGCAGAGTGAGAATTATTAATAAAATAGTTTTTTTCTATTGTTTTTTTATGAAAGATGCCCAAAGCCATGTTTATGAAGCCCGAGAGAGCGTAAAACAGCAGAATGAAAGGGTGCGATATCATCTTTTGTATCCTTTGACTTTTGTGTTTTTTTCCTTATAATTATAAGTGAATATTTATCTAATTTCCATAAAGGAGGCGTGCGACATGGTAAAAACTGATATTTACGATTATATCAATGTGCTCGACAAGGCTGCCGACGCTTCGGCTTTACGGAATAAAGCCATTGCCAACAACATGGCAAATATTGACACACCCGGTTATAAGAGACAGGATGTCTCTTTTGCCGCTAATCTGGAGGAAGCGCTCCGTCATTCACGTTTTAAGAGCCTGGATGACAAGGTGGGCTCCATCAGGATGGACCGCTTAAGGGGTAAGCAGTTCACTGATGCCGAAGGATATTCTTACAGGCTTGATGGTAACAATGTGGATATAGACACAGAGAATGCCGAGCTTGCGAAGAATAATATTCTGTATAACGGTCTCACACAGAGCTTAACGGCGGAATTCCAGAATATACGTGCCGTTACACAGAAATAAGGGGGGATGATCAATGGGAGTTTTTGACAGTTTCAGCATAAATGCATCGGGACTTACAGCTGAGAGACTCCGTATGGATGTCATCTCTGAGAATATAGCAAACGCAAATACCACAAGGACCAGCAACGGCGATCCCTATACCAGGAAAGTCGTTACCTTTGAAACCAAGAATAATCCGGAACCTTCCTTTAATTCCATCCTTGCTTCCAATCAGAGCAAGTATGCCGCTTCCAATATGGCGGGAGTAAAGGTTGGCGGTATTTATAATGACACTCATTCGGAGTACAAGATGGTTTATGATCCGTCACATCCGGATGCGGATGAGAACGGCTATGTTCTTTATCCCAACGTGAATACCATTACCGAGATGACAAACCTTATTGATGCCAGCCGTGCCTATGAGGCGAATGCAACGGCGTTTACCACTTCCAAGGCCATAGCCCAGCAGGGTCTGACCATTGGTAAGGGTTGATCAGTGATTTAAGCAGGGAGGCGTGATCTTACGGAGCAGGGAGAGCTCCGGGAGAGAACAGGTAAGCTATGGATATTACAAAACTTTACAATGTGACCAGTGATGCCATTGAAAACGCCGCCTTAAAGACCGGCAACGGCAGGATAGGGGACACAGGGGATTTCGGAGGGTTTCTTCAGAGCGCCGTAAATCAGATCAATGAGACGAATTCCTATCTGCAGGATCAGGAAGACGAGGAGATCAAGCTGGCGCTGGGTCTTACGGAGAACACCCACGATCTGGCAATAGCACAGGCGAAGGCACAGGCTTCGCTTTCCTATACAGTGGCCCTTCGCGACCGCTTCATAGATGCATACAAAGAAATCATGCAGATGCAGGTATAGTCGTAGGTGCGAAGCACCTGCGATGCAGCGCCGCCCGCCGCGAAGCGGATTTGAATCTGGCGACGTTCCCGATACAGCGACATCGATAAAAGACATTTTGAGGGTATTAAATGCAGGAGCGACTCAAACAGTTACTTGACCGGTTCCTGGAATGGTGGAACAGGTTTACTACTAAACAGAAAACATTGATCATCTCCGTGGGGGCAGCGGTCATAGTTGCCCTTACGGTTCTTATCTGGACCGTTTCGGCGCCGCAGTACACAGTGCTGGCAGTGGCTGAGAGCACGGCCCAGACATCACAGATCCGTGATCTGCTGGATGAAAACGCCATGGATTACAAGATCAGTGATGACGGTCTCACTATTTCCATTAACAAAAAGCAGCTGAGTGATGCGAATATCCTTCTCGGAGCCAACAATATCCCGGCGGAAGGGTATGATATTTCCAATGTCTTTGACGGCGGATTTTCAAGTACGGAAACAGACAAGGAAAAGAAGTATCAGCTTTATCTGGAAAAGAATATAGAAAAGGATCTGGAGACCCAGGAGAACATCAAAACCGCTACTGTAAAGCTCAGCATTCCCAATAATGACGGAACCCTTCTTTCAGAACAGAGGGAGAGCTACGCCAGCGCGATGCTGGTTCTCGACAATCCGGAGCTCATGACCGATGATGTGGCGGCGAGCCTTGCAAGGTTCATGGCTACGGCGATCGGTAATTCCACGACCGAGAACATAGTCATCATGGACTCCAAGGGAAATATGCTCTTCTCCGGCGAGGATACTGCTTCGTCCACAGGAGCCGGCGCTGCTTCCAGCAGGCTTTCCTACAAGCAGAAGTATGACCAGCTGGTAGAGGGTCAGATAAGGGATGCCCTGGTGGGCGCGAAGATCTATGATTCCGTGCAGGTGGTTCCGAATCTGGATCTGAACTGGAATGACATTGATACCACGGAGCATACGTATACTCCTGCGGAAGGACAGGATCAGGGTGTGCTTTCCCATCAGGATACCTATTCCCAGACCGCCGAGAACACAAACGGACAGGTGCCGGGAACGGATACTAACGGCGATAATACCTATGTTTATGCAGATAACGGAAATTCCACTACCACCACGGATGAGACATCCAGGGATTATCTGCCGAATGAGACCATTAAGCATACCACGGGCGGCGGCGGAGCGATCCAGTATGACAGCAGCTCCATTGGTATCACAGCTATAAAATACAAGATATACAATCAGGAAGAGATGGAGGCCCAGGGTCTCCTGGACGGCACTACTTTTGAAGCTTTCCAGGCGGAGAACAGCGAGCTTACGAAGCTGGAAGTGGATGAAGAGGTGAGCGGCGTTGTTTCAAAGGCGACAGGCATACCGGTAGCCAATATACAGATAGTGGCTTACGAAGAGCCTGTTTTTGTACCGAAGGAGAGCAATCTGCCTGACTGGCAGACAATACTTATGATAGGTCTCATAGTCCTTATCCTTGGACTCCTTGCTTTCGTGGTGATCAGATCCATGAGAGGCGAGAATGCCATAGAGGAGCCTCAGGACGAGATACAGCTTGGAGACCTTTTGGCCAGCACTCAGGAATCTACTCTGGAAGACATAGATCTGGAGGAGCAGAAATCTGAGGCGAGGCTTCTTATTGAGAATTTTGTTGACAGTAATCCCGAAGCTGCAGCCATACTCTTAAGGAACTGGCTTTCGGATGAATGGGGGTAAGAGATAATGGCGGCAGCCGATAACAATCTGCCGGCAGAGCATGCGGGAGGAGCTCCTGCAGCGCCGGTGGTCAAAAAAGCTGACACTTCCGCGGCGGCGGGTCTTTCGGGAACGCAAAAGGCAGCAGTCCTCCTTATTTCGCTTGGACCGGAAAAATCTTCCAAGATATTTCAGCATTTAAAAGAAGAAGAGATTGAAGAATTAACACTGGAGATAGCCAACACCAGGTCTATTACGCCCCAGGTCAAGGAGGCTGTAATAAACGAGTTCTATCAGGTGTGTCTAGCGCAGCAGTATATCGCAGAAGGCGGTATCGGCTATGCAAAAGAGCTGCTGGAGCAGGCCCTGGGACCCGAGAAGGCGGTGGACGTTATCTCCAGGCTTACTGCATCGCTGCAGGTTAAGCCTTTCGAGTTTGTGAGGAAGACGGATCCTTCACAGCTTCTTAACTTTATCCAGGAAGAGCATCCTCAGACCATAGCCCTGATCCTTTCCTATCTGAATCCGGCGCAGGCTGCTATGATAATCGGTGCGCTGCCTCCGGATAAACAGGCTGACGTTGCGAGACGTATAGCGAAGATGGACAGAACCAGTCCCGATGTTATTAAAGAGGTGGAAAAGGCTTTGGAATCAAAACTTGCTTCCCTTGTAAATCAGGACTACACCATTGTCGGTGGTGTGGATGCCATAGTTGAGATACTGAATACCGTTGACCGTGCTACAGAAAAGCACATCATGGAAACCCTGGAAATCGACGAGCCGGAACTGGCGGACGAGATCAGGAAGAAGATGTTCGTATTCGAGGATATCCTGCTCCTGGACGACCGTGCTATCCAGCGTGTCCTCAGGGATGTTGAGAATAATGACCTGGCTCTGGCGCTCAAGGGTGCCAATGAAGAGGTTCAGGCTGCCATATTCAGGAACCTGTCCAAGCGTCTGGCAGCGATGATAAAGGAAGACATGGACTTCATGGGTCCCGTTCGTATGAAGGACGTGGAAGAAGCCCAGCAGAAGGTCGTAAATATCATAAGAAAGCTGGAAGATTCTGCAGAGATCGTTATTTCCAGAGGCGGAGGAGACGAGATAGTTGTCTAATATGATAAAACGCTCCCTTGTAAAGGTCGAGGGATCGGAAAAACTGATGATCGACTCCAACCGTCTGGTGAACCATATCATGGAGGAGATCGCATCTGCCCCGCCGCCGACGGAACCGGGTTCTGATCCCGAGGGGTTTGAAGAGTTTACAGAGGGCATTGTAGCAGACAGAGTTGAAATGCTTGTTGGTGAACAGGTAGAGGGAGAAGAGGCAGCCGCCGATGCTCCCTCTAATGTCATAGGGAATGCGGATCCGGGCCCCGGCGTCCAGCAGATGGCGGAGGAAGCGCTGGCTGCTGCCAGGGCAGAGGCGGACAGCATAGTGGCCGAGGCAAATGAACAGGCCCAGGCCATCCTTTCGGAAGCAGAGCAGAATGCAGCTGCTGCTTTGGAAAGCGCAAAGAGTGAAGGTTTTAACGCCGGGCATGATGAGGGCTATAACGCCGGACTTCAGGAAGCGGAAGCCATAAAGGCTGAATATCAGGGGATGATAGAGAGCCTTGAAAATGAATATCAGAAAAAGATGGACGAGCTGGAGCCCGTTTTTGTCGATGCCCTGACAGATATTTATGAACACATCTTCCATGTGAGCCTGGCCGATAAGAAGGAAGTGATCTTCCATCTCATTCAGGATGCAGTGAGAAAGGTGGAAGGAAACGAGGGCTTTATCATCCATGTTTCAAAGGATGATTTCGGTTATGTCTCCATGCAGAAGCAGGAGCTCCTTGGGGGAGTGACCAATGGCGATGATGTGGAGATCGTGGAGGATATGACCTTAAAGAGCAATGAGTGCTTTATTGAAACGGGAGGCGGCATCTTTGACTGCTCTCTTGAGACGCAGCTTGAAGGATTGAAGAGGGAGCTCAGGCTCCTTTCCTATGAGAAGCCTTCCGACGGAACAGGAAGCAATGGTTGAACCCAGTATTGATCTTTCCAAATATGAAAGACTGAAAACCCGGACATTCTATAAGAAGCTGGGGAAGGTTGTGAATGTGGTCGGTCTTACCATCGAGTCTATGGGACCGGACGCACTTCTGGCCGATAT
>JAIKXV010000092.1 GCA_024683935.1 Lachnospiraceae bacterium
TATACAGGATACACCACCAAGCAGGTGCGAACGCTGACTGACAAAAAGCTATCATAAATAATAAAGGACAAAAAGTTCCTGTCCCCATTTGCCTCGGAACCTACTGGCTTGAAAAGCTGCCGGATGTGTCCTTTGAGGATACCTTAAGGAGCTGCCTTACCCATAAGGCCTATGCAAAGCAGCCGGGACATGCGGAATTCTTCTATCCGAAGAAATACGGCTACGGCGAGCTCTGGCTCCGTATTGCGGAGAGCCTCGGAGACAGGCTGAAGACCGGGGTCAGCGCCGCAAAGCTTGATATAGACGAAAACACGGTAAACGACGAATTTAAGGCGGATATCATAATAAACACCGTTCCCTGGACCTCTTTTGAAACCATCACGGGAGCAGATGAAAAGATACTTAATGGCATTAAGACCCTGAAGTATTCTTCCATCGTGACAGAGTACTTCAGTGAAAACATGGATACAAAGGCTCACTGGATCTACTATCCCGAAGAGGATAAGGACTATCACCGGATCCTTGTAAGGCATAATTTCTGCCCGGGATCAAAGGGCTACTGGACAGAGACCAACCTGACCCGGTACAGGGAAAGCAGCCGGGAGCATTTTGTCAACGAATATGCTTATCCCTTAAATGCCATCGGGAAAAATGAGACCATGGCTGAGCTTCTCTCAAAAATGAAGGATCACAACGTGATCGGCCTCGGCCGCTGGGGAGAGTGGCAGCACTTCAATTCTGACGTGGTTGTGGAAAGAGCTCTGACACTGGCGGCGGAGCTTGGCGCGTAATATATTGTTATCCGCTCCGTTAGTATAATGCCGGGACTATTTTATCATTTCCCGAAGCAGCTCAAGGGCCGCCTCTCCTTCAAAGTCCATTATCAGTTCCTTGACTTTCCGTACATCTTCCCTATGTTCGGAAAGATCAAATTTTTCAAGTATCTGTAATGAGAACAGGGCGCCTTCATAATCAAAATCCTCGGTCATTTCCATGATCCTGCGGAGAGTTGACATCAGATCGGCTTCCGTGATCCGGCTTTTGCCGTTATCTTCAGCCGCCGGTGTCTCTTCTCTGGCCTTCTCCAGGGCATCAAGCCCCCGGGCGAGCTCCCCATATTCTTTCAGGAATCCGGCGAGCTCATTCGCAATAGACCGGGATTCCCGGGCTTTTCCGTACTTTTCAAGCCGTGCGGCACCTGCTGATAAATGCATTGCCCCGATTATCGCAGCAGAGCTTTTAAGGGCATGTGCCTTTATCGTGAAATTTTCCAGATCATCCTTATCAGCATATTCTTTTAGCAATGAGGAGGTGGAGCCAGACATTTTTCTGAAAGAAGCCACGGCTTCCAAAAGGTTCTCCTCATCAATGCAGTTTTTGAGGGCAGCGTCATAATCTATCTCCGTAATGGCGCGAAAAGTCTCAAGCTCTTTCTCCGTGGAAGAAGTTGAAGCCGAAGCCCTGCTCCCGTTTTCCGGATTACCTGTGATCTTTTTCCCGGAGAGGTGCTTCATAATGGTTTTTTCCAACTCGGCGGATTCTACGGGTTTGGAAATATAATCATCAAAGCCCTGCTTCAGGAGGTATTCCTTTGTGCCCGAAGTGGCATCCGCCGTAAGCACTACGCAGGGAGTATCTGTATTCTTATGATCCCGGTCTTTCCTTATCTTTTCGAGGACTTTAAGCCCGTCCAGCTCCGGCATCTGTTTATCAAGGAAGATGATGTCATACTTGTTTTCCTTTATAAGCTCAAGGGCTTCCCGCCCGCCGGAGGCGGTATCTATGCTTATCTCTGTCTTTTTTAACAGTCCCCGCATCACCACAAGATTCATTTCGGTGTCATCCACTATAAGAATATGCGCATCCGGCGCAGTAAAGGCCTCCTTGTACTCCGAATCCATCCTGACGGTATCTCTTTTTGAACGGTCGAAGTCCCCCATTTCTTCCCAGGAATCCACTTTCTGGAGAACCTCGAAGGAAAAGACGGAACCTTTTCCGTATTCGCTGCTGACATTCAGGGTAGAATCCATCATCTTCAAAAGGCTGATCACTATGTTCAAACCAAGGCCGGCTCCTTCAACGGAATAATTCCGTGCTTCCTCTATTCTTTCAAAGGGCTTGAAAAGCTTATCAAGATCCGATTCTTTAATGCCGATACCTGTGTCTGATACACTTATTTTCAAAAGAATGCTGTCGTTACTCTTTTTTTCGTATGAAACCTCAAGAGTCACCATTCCGGACGGGGTATATTTAACCGCATTATTCAACAGATTCAGGGCACATTGCTTTACCCTGGTCTCATCACCATTAAGGAAACGGGGAATTGAGGGGTCGATCACGGTATTGAATAACAGTCCCTTAGACTCTGCCCTTATTCCCACGATATTGCAGAGATCATCAAGGGCGGAGGCCAGGTCATAATTCACAGGGATGATGTTTAGTTTTCCCGATTCGATGCGGGCGGTATCCAGAAGGTCATTGATAAGCCCCAGAAGGAGTCTGCCGGATTCCCGGATATTAGAGGCATACTTCTTTACCTCATCCTGTGCGGTTTCACGCAGTATCATTTCATCCATCCCAAGGATGGCATTAATGGGAGTCCGGATCTCATGGGAAACGTTGGACAGGAAATCAGTTTTAGCCCTGTTGGCCATTTCCGCTTCCTCGGCGCTTTTTTTAAGATCCTTTGACATCTCCTTAAAAAAGGTGAACAGCCGGTATTCCAGCGG
>JAIKXV010000124.1 GCA_024683935.1 Lachnospiraceae bacterium
ATCTCCCTCCATAGGTCCGAAAGCAGCCGCATTCAAAGCGCCCGCTGCCGAAGCCATCTTCAGGGCCTTAGTCAGCTCCTCGCCCTTAACGAGTGCCGAAAGGAAAGCTCCGTCAAAGCAGTCCCCGGCTCCGGTGGCATCAGCCTGTTTAACCTTATATACAGGGCAGCTTAAGGGTTCTTCTCCCTTTCTGTACAGGGTGCTGCCCTTGGATCCGTTCTTCATCAGCACCATCTCCATCTTCGGATAGGTAAAGCACTTCTGTATAGCTGCCTCCACATCGGCCTGTCCCGTGAAGGTCAGAAGCTCTTCGCGTCCCGGCAGGAAAATGGATGTGCAGTTTAATACCTCTTCGAGTATCCTGTCGAGATCTCCGTTGCCCTTAAGCTCGGTGCGGATATTCGGATCGAAGGATATCTTTGCGCCCTTTTCCTCATAGATATGCATGGTCTTTAATATCTCGTCCGCGAATTCCTTTTTCGCCATAAGAGAGCAGCCCATTATGTGCATATACTTAACGCCGTCAAAATCGTCTTTTCCCGGAGCTTTCGCCTCCACCGCGGGGGTATTTCCCATGTGGAACAGGAACTTTCTCGAGCCGTCCTCAAAATATGTGACAAAGGCACAGCCTGTCGAAACGGTGTCGTTTACTATAACGTGGCTCGTATCAACGCCTATCTCCTTCATCCTGTCCAGAATGTTCTTTCCGAAATCGTCGTTTCCGACTCCGCTTATCAGAGCGACTTTGCTGCCGAGTCTTGCGGCCGCGCTCGCACAAATAGCCGGAGCACCGCTTGGGAACGGGCCTCTGAAAAGTCCTTCCTCGTAGAGCTCGACCCCCTCTCTGTCACGCATTATCTCTACAAGCGTTTCCCCCATTATAAGAATGTCAGTCATATCTTCTCCTTTCGATATACCTTGTATTTTTCAGCCCGGTCTCAGCCGGGGCATGTTTTTCACTCAAAGCCTTAAAGGATTGAAAATCCCAGGGCGTGACCGTCTTTGGAAAACATCCGGACGGTCTCCAATGAGAACTGCTCCAGATCCTTCCCGAGATTGCCGCATTTTTTCAGAATGTCGTTGGTGACGGTTATGATATCCGAACCCGACTTCTCGGCCTGAACGATGTTATATACCTCGCGGCAGCTCGCCCACAAAAGCCTTATGCCGTCTCTCTTATGGCAGATCTTTGCTGCCTTTCTCATGTGCTCTTCCGCGTCCACACCGGCATCGGCTATACGTCCTGCGAACACCGATACGATATTCTCCGTCCCGTCCTCGAAACTTTCGACCACCTTCTCCACCTGGCCTAAGGGCATGATAGCCGTAACATTGAGCTTAAGCCCCTCCTTTGAAAGCTCTCTTATCAGCTCGTAGGAAGGCTCACCGTCGATATTCGTAACAGGGATCTTAACATATACGTTATCTCCCATGCCTGAAAGCTTCTCGGCTTCCTTCTTCATCGTCGGAAAATCGTCGGCAAACACTTCAAAGGATACCGGAAGCGTCTTTATCTTATCCAGAACCTTTCCCGCAAAGCTGACGTAATCCGTAACCCCCGCTTTCTTCATCAGTGTCGGGTTGGTAGTAAATCCTTTGATATAGGGCTTCCTGCTCATCTCCAGCATTCCGTCGATATCCGCCCCGTCGGCATAGATATCTATCTTTAAATCTTCAACAGTCACTTATGCATCCCCTTTTCATTATATTTTTTATTTACGGCTCAGCTTTTTAGCCGCATAAACTCCAAGTGCTATGGAAAACAGGAAGCCCGCGCCCGCTAAAAGCGGCATATCGCCTCCCACCTTGGGTCCCACATTCGCCAGGCACAAAATACAGGATCCGAAAAAGATAACACAGGCAAATACCGCAAATATTATATGCTTTACCATATCCCCGAGGGCAGTCATAAGATCTTCATAACCCGTAAGCTCCAGGTTGATCTTCATGTTGCCCTTTACGATATCCTTTAAGGCATCCGCGCACAGGGCAGGTATCTTTGCCGCCTTCTTTCCGAGGGACAGTGCTTCCGCACCGGCCTCCATCAGACTCTTTTTCAGATCAAAGTTTCTCTTTGCCCTGTCCATGAACTTATCCGACAGTATCTTAAAGAGATTGAGATCCGGGCATAATTCCTCGATAACTCCCTCTATCATTATAAGGGATCTTAACAGCATCGTAAACTCCGATGGCAGCGAGATATGATTTCTGGCAGCAAGATCCGAAAAGCTGGAAAGCATATCGTCCACGTTTATATCGGAAATGCTGGTACCGCTCATAAATCTTTCCAGGAAGCCGTCCAGATCCTGCATAAGCTGTCCTCTGTCGGTCTTGTCAGATGTGGTTCCCACGGAAATTGCCGCCGAAGCCAGAGAATCCGCATCTCCCTGTATGACTCCCAGAACTATGGCGGAGATCAGGTTTATATTTGCTTCGCTGATGGAGCCGATCATCCCGAAATCTATCCAGTAGGGAACACCCTTTGAAAACATGATATTTCCCTGATGGGGATCGGCGTGGAAAATCCCGGTATCCAGTACCTGATGAACGTAGCTCCTTACGATCTTCTCTCCCACGTCCGCAAGCACATAGCCGTCTTCGACGATCTTATCCTTATGGGAGATCGAATAACCATCCACGTATGTCATCGTAAGTATACGCTCGGTGGACAGCTCATCGATGATCCTCGGACAGGAGACCACATTCTCATCTTCTATACACTTTTCTCTGAAGAGGCGGGTATTATCAGCCTCGTTGGTGAAATCGAGTTCCTCCTTCGTTACCTTTTCAAGCTCCTCTATGACGGAGAGAAGGTCTACCATGCTCTATCACGGCCCTTGCGACCTCGGGATCCAGCGGCGCCACGTTCTGGCGGAGCTTCACCAGCTCCTGGCAGTAGCTCTCGGGCAGAAGATCCGTACGGCTTGAAATTATCTGTCCTATCTTTACGTATGTGGGTCCCAGATCCTCCAGAGTCGTACGAAGCTCAAAGGGAGACAGACCTCCCGCATAGAAATTATGTCTTGCAAAGATACGGATGGAGCACTATCGAGCTCATAACGGCATTTCGCCGCAAACTGTTCAGACCTTCAAAAATCATACTTTACTGTTCCTCCTTGATCTTATTTATTATATCCTGATATTCGCTGTGGCCGTTTTCCGAGTAATTGTTTAAGATCATTCCTGTTCCGAAGAGCTTGCTGTACATAAGCTGCTTCTTCATGTGAGCATACCTTTCCTCCAGCTGACGGCGCTTCTCTTCCATTTCAAGACGCCGCTCCCGGGCCTTTTCCTTCAGCTCTTCATGATGCTCATACATCGAAGCCTCAAGCTCTTCTTTTCTGGCTTCACCCTTCTTCTTTTCCTTTTCAAGCTTATCAACGGTCTTCATCGTGCCGGTGGCTATGACCTCCGACATTCCGTCACTTAAGCGCAGGATGGCGGCCTCCATTTTCTTCATATGCTCCAGCTGCTTATTGAGCTTGAGGATCGTCATTACAGTGATGACGATATCAGCCACAAAGATAATATACATCAGGATCAGCAGTATCTGGCCTGCCGTTACGGGTATCAGATCGATGAGACCGTCAAAGAAGGGCTGTACGACCCTTAACACAAACGCGATGGCAAGTCCCCAGACTATACTGAACTCCAGACAGATATATCCGTTTAGGTTAAACCGCCTGTCCCTGTAATCCCACCATCTGGCATGGAAAAATTTATCCAGGAGAAAGCCTGCTATCAGCTCGATCAGCGTGGCAAAAACGATACCTACCGCAAAAAGGAGCAATGCACTGGTCTCCTTAAGATCCGTTTCCACCCCGGCGACCTCTCCTAAGATATTGAGCACGGACAGCACCATCACTACCCCGCAGCCGTATACGGGGCATAAGGGTCCGTTAAGAAAGCCTCTGTTTATGACCTTTCCGACGGTGACCGCATGGAAGGCTACTTCTATCATCCATCCCACCACCGAATAGATCATGAAATACCACAGCACATCATAAATCGTCATTCCAAAGATCAAGTCAGTCCATCCTCCCGGATCCTGTTAATATTTATTATGTTCAAGTCGTCAAAAGTACTTGAAGTACTGTTTTGATACAACGAATCGCTCCGTTGCTTTCACCAACTGTCGTGATTTATATTATCACACAAAAGGCAATTCATAGTCAATGCGCAGGACAAGGGACCATGCCCCGGCGCAGGATTGCAAAAGTAAATTCCGGTGAAAAGGCAAATATCACTGCACCTCGAAAAACCGGTCATGCCCCCGGCAGGAGAAGGTCAGGGTATCG
>JAIKXV010000126.1 GCA_024683935.1 Lachnospiraceae bacterium
AATCGGTTCTATTTTGATATTCTGTGTAGGTGTAAATCTTGTTTGGGGTAAGACTATACGAGTGGCTAATATGCTTCCGGCTGTGATTCTCGCAGTAATTGCAGCATATATACCCTGGACATTTTAAGAAATAACAATCCATTAATACTTTCCCAAATCGTCGGACTATAGATTAACCCTATAAAACCGGCTTTTGACTACATACCGAGGTCAAATCGTGGACACCGGAGGAAAAAATCTCTGGAAAACAGTCGTATTTGACCATGTTACACCCGCACTTTGACATCAGATTTTTGTAAAATGGTACATAAAAAATTGCATATATAGTCCTGATATGTTATAATAGGACTATATAAGGAGGCTTTTTATGGCAGTACCAGCTGAGATCCGTGCAGTACCCAGACCCAAGAATACCATCGTCGATGACAGCGGCAGAGACGGTCCCAAGCGTTATGCCGTAAGGGTACGCTCATCTACCAAGTACGTTGCAGGAGGTAATCCACAACCCAGCAACGGCAAGGTGATAGGCCACATCATTGACTTCAAGTATGTTCCTTCGGAGTCAACAACTTCAAGTGTTTCTGACTTGCCGGATATGCTGTCATATGGTTCTTCTGCTTTAGTTAAATCCGTATCGCAGGATCTTAAAGAAGATCTTCTTGCCGTCTTCGATCCGGATGATGCTTTTGCCATTATGGCCATCGCTTCATTGAGGGTAATAAAACCCTCTATAAGTGCCAACAGAATGTCTACTCACTACAACCGTTGTTTTGTCTGTAAGGACTATCCTGGTGCAGCAATGTCCAAAAATTCTATTGGCAAGCTGTTCCAAAAAATAGGCATGGATGGCAGCAAGCGTAAAGCCTTCTATCATCTGCGCATGCAGAAGACAGCTGAAAACCATCACATAGCTATTGATGGGATGTTAAAGCAGGATACCAGCGTGGTTAATGATCTTTCAGCATTCTCATACAAAGCACGCAAGCATGGATGCAGTGAGATCTCTGTCTTATATGCTTATGACATTGAACACATGGAGCCAATCTGTGCCGAAGTGTTTCCGGGCAACAGTATTGATGCAAGCTCCTATCCTGCGTTTATACGCGACAACGATATAAGGAAAGGTATCATTGTCGCAGACAAGGGCTTTCCTCCAAGCAAGAAAAAAGAAGAGCTTTCGGAAAGACCTGATCTTCATTTCCTCACACCTATCAAGAGGAACGATAAAAGGATATCAGATAACGATATGCTCTCGTTCGAAGGTGTGCTTGAGGGCGTAGATGCCCAAGTTGTTTACTGCAAAAAGCAGATCAAAGGCGGACGCTTCCTTTACGCATTCAAAGATGCCCGCAAGGCTTCAAATGAGGAGGCGTCATATCTTGCAAACGCTAAGAGGAAGAACTCCTTCTCTCCTGAAAAGTACGCTGTCAAGAAGAACCGGTTTGGAGTCATAGTACTTGAATCCGATCAGGATATGCCTCCGGTAACAGCGTATACCTGCTACGAAGACCGTTGGCTTCTTGAACTTGTATTCAGGCGTTACAAAAATGATGAATGCCTTGACAAAACAAATGAACAGGGCGACTTTTCTGTAATCGGCAGCGAGTTTGTAAACTTTATTTCTACAGTAGCTACATGCCGGATCATCCGCAAAGCTGAGCAGGCAGGTCTGCTCAAGGATATGTCCTACGGTGATCTTATGGATGATCTGTCATCTGCTTGGCGTAAAACGGATGCACCCTCATCACCTTCAACTGATGATGGATGTTGGGTACATACATTAAAAACCGTATTTGAGGAACTTGAAGCTCTTGGATTATCAAAGCCAGTTCCCAAACCTGAACCAAAGAAGCGGGGGCGTAAGCCCAAGCCTAAGGATCAGGTTGAAATAAAACCTAAGCGGCCTCGTGGCCGCCCAAGAAAGGATGCAAACCAGTCTGCCGGAAATCTATAGTCCGGCAGATTGGGAGGAACCCTGGGGACGGGGTTAGCGGATCATTAATCCCGGTGTAGTAATGTTTTCTTGCTACCCCGGGCGAGTGTACAATGAGTCTAATATAATTTAGGATGATGATAAATCTGGGTTGTAAGAGGATACGAGTACATGAAGAATAACAGATTAAAAGCTATTATCAGTATACTGACGATTCTTACAGGAATACTTTTTGTTGGATGCGGACAAAGCATTTCTGAAGATACCGGGGAGAAGATCGGGATCATTGGAGCAATGGCTGAGGAAGTGGATGTTCTGAAGAATGAGGCCAAAAACCTTAATACTACGGAGGTTTTCGGCATGGATTTTTGCGAAGGCACGCTCGGAGGAAAAAATGTGGTCATTGTTCAATGCGGAATGGGCAAGGTAAATGCCGGGGTATGCGCAAGTACATTGATCAACGAGTTCGGCTGCACAAAGATCATAAATACGGGAGTTGCCGGCTCGCTGGACAATCAAATTGATATCGGCGATATTGTTGTTTCGGTTGAAGCCGTCCAGCACGATTTCACGGTGGAAGCGATCGGATTCGAAAAAGGAGAGATCCCGTACACTGGCCGTTCTGCATTCCCTGCGGATGAAGAGATGCGGAAAACTGCAGTGGCTGCAGTACAGAAGATCGCTCCTGATCATCATGTTTTTGAAGGCCGGGTATGCACCGGTGACCAGTTTATTTCTTCAAAAGAACAGAAGGAGCAGATCCTGTCAGATTTCGGAGGCCTTTGCTGCGAGATGGAAGGCGGAGCCATAGCGCAGGTCTGTTATCTGAGTAATACGCCTTTTGTGATTATTCGTGCCATTTCAGATAAGGCGGACGAGTCGGAATCTGTGAATTACGAGATCTTTAAGGAGGAAGCTGCAGCAAACTGCGCAAAGATCGTTCAATATATGGTTGAAGAACTATGAAGAATCATAGGTAATTTATGAACCGCTAACCCCGTCCCCCTGGCTTAAGGTTCCACTCATACACATGCTGCAAAAAACCGGTCATGCTTAATGAATGAATATCGTTCATTGACAAAGAAGATCAATGGTGCTATCATTGCCATGATACAGGGAAGCGAGGTCTGAATACATGAGAACGGTAAAAGAGCCGGATGTCCGCAAACAGGAGATCCTTGAAGGCGCCATCAGGGTGTTTGCGAAAAACAGCTACGACAAGACAACAATCGCGGATATCGCAAGGGAATTAAAAATATCTCAGGGGCTTTGCTACCGCTATTTTCCTTCAAAAGAAGCGATCTATGACGCAGCACTTGAAAAGTATGCAGATATGATCGCCAATGATAACAGGCAGATAGTAAACATGGATCTTCCAATCAGACAGCTTGTGGATGAGCTTACATCAAACCTGAATTACAGAAATGCGGAAAAAAAGGATGAGGGTCTTTATCATCTTTTCCATTCGGAAAACAGCCGGAGAATGCATGATGAGCTTTCTTTAAGAGTAGCAAAGAAGGTTATTCCCATGGTTCAGGAACGCCTGAGAAGGGCCGGGGAAAGGGGGGAGATCACCGTGGAAGATACAGATGCAATAGCGATCTTCGGAGTATTTTCCTGGGTTGGTATTTTTATGACAGAAAATCTGACTGATAAAGAACGGCTGAAAAAGATTCGTTTTGCCTGGTATCAGCTGCTTGGACTGTAGGAAAAGGCCGGGGCGGTAACGCCCCATATATTTTTGAGGATTAAATGAATGAAGTTCATTTAATAAGATAAGTTTAACAAAAGAGGTGGATCATGAAGAAAATTGATTTTATTAACGGTGATGCGGGGAAATCCTTATTAAAGATGGTAATTCCGCTGTTTGCGGCTATGGTGCTGATGATGGCCTATAACCTTGTAGACAGTGTCTGGGTGGGAAATCTTTTGGGAGAGAGCGGCTATGCGGCCCTTACCACAGCAGGGGCTGTAAGCATGATCTTATATGCCCTTACAACAGGCATAAGTAACGGAGTTGCAATAGTTGTGAGCCGGCTTGTGGGAGAGGGCGACAGAAAGAAGACCGATAAAGCCATCAGCACCGTTATGATCGTATCTATGATATTTGCGGTGTCACTGACAGTAATTCTGGAATGTTTCCTAAACAGGATACTGAAGGTCTTTAATACACCTGAAGCGATATACGGAGACGCCGGCAGCTATCTGTCTGTTTTCCTTCTGGGCTACGGAGCGCTCTTACTCTATATGCAGATAACTTCCACATTCAGGAGCTTTGGAGATCCCGTTTTCCAGATGAAGGGAATGATCCTCGGAACCGTTATCAACATTATCTCCGACCCGATCTTCATAAAGGCATTTGGAATAAAAGGCGCCGCAGCCGCATCGGTTCTTTCTCAGATCATATGCCTTATCTACGCATTTCTTTACGAAAGGAAAAGAGCATATTTTAAGTATAGTATAAAGGAGTTTTCGCCGGAAATGATACCCGGGATATTGAAGACCGCCATTCCTGCCAGCGCCCAGAACTGTTTTCCGGCGCTCAGTTCCATGATCATGGTGATCCTCGTGAACCGCTTTGATGTTACAACCATTGCCGCATACGGCGTGGTGAAGAATGTGGAAACCATCCTTTTCTATCCGGCAATGGCAATGAATATGGCGCTTATAACCATAGTCGGACAGTTGTATGGAGCAGGCCGCGGGGACAGGATCAGGGAATACATGAAGAAGGCTTTTATTATTGGAATTTTACTGGAAGCCGCACTGACCGTGCTGGTGCTGATCTTTTCAACCCATATTTCCATGGCCTTTGTTAAGGAAGAGGCTGTTGCGGCGATCGTGAGCCATGGTCTTAAGATCATAGGTATTGGCTACATCTGTTACATGATAACGAATATCTATACCGCCAGGATGGCCGGTATGGGAAAGACACAGCTTTCAATGCTTCTCATGTTCTTCTATTATCTCGTGATACGCATACCTCTGGCTGCAGTGCTTGTAAGCAGCGCCCTAGAACTGGACGGCCTCTTTATAGCTATGCTTATAAGCCATGTGGTTGCTGCCCTCCTGGCCGCCGGGGTTGATAAGATGCTGGATGGTATGGTCAAACATTCGCTCTCCCATGTTATAATGTGATCATCAGAAGCAGGAGTCGGAGAAAACAGGATGCTGTCATGAGCAGTGACAGTATTTCCGGAGCATTTGAAATGAAAAACAGGAGAATCAATAACTGGACGATAGTGCTTTTCATATCCCTGATCATTCTCGTGGCAATGGGGCTTATAAGCAGTGCTCTGGAGATAGGGGAGAGACTGGGAAAAGTTCATATTTCCCTGGAGGTCCTCTTCTATGTCCTGATAGCTGTTGTGGTTCTCGGAGGCGTTGTTTATCCTCTGGTAGCCGTGTTCTTTTCGCCGATCTTTTCGTTGAAGGAGCTGCATAATGCTGACGGATCCGCCAGACAGAAGTGGTGCAAAAGACTGGTTAATAATCTTCTGGAAAATGTGGATCTGACTCCTGAAGAACAGGAAGAGGTAAAAGGCTTCCTGAAAATGGAAGATGAGACCGACGATAAGCTGATCGAATTCTTTGACAGGAAGATCTCGCCTGAGATCAATAAGGAGATCTATGATACTGCGAAGAAGGTCTTTATAATTACTGCTGTTTCTCAGAATTCTGTGTATGACATGCTTGGGATGGCATCCGGTAATTTCTCGCTGATAAAGAGGATAACGGAGATATGCGGTTTCAGGCCCAGTAACGCGCAGGTATTCCGGCTGTATGTGAGGGTGCTTTCAATAACACTCCTCGCCGGAAATCTCGAAGATATGGATCTGGAGGAGCTTATCCCGTTAGCCACAGAAGGAGCCTTAGGTAAGGCTCTCGGAATTGTGGCGGCTTCTGCAACCCAGGGCGCCGTGAATGCTCTTACTACGCTCCGCATGGCGGCCATTACGAAGAATTATCTCTTAAATGCTGATGTTTCACAGACCAGGAAGGAACTCCGAAAGAAATCTTATGCGGAGGCATTTGCTATCCTTAAGAACATCCTGAAGCAGGGGGTGGACGAAAAGGTCAAAAATCCTGTAAAGAACTTCTTCGGGAAGTTCAGGGGAAATAAAGAGGAGGTGCCTTTAATAGAGGAGCAGGATAATGGAGAAGAATGATCTATGGCTATCTGGAATCCATGGCATGGATGTAAAAAGTATAGTCCCGGATGTGTAAACTGCTATGTTTACAGAAGGGATGAGAGCATAGGAAAAGATGCATCCCATATGCAACACCTGTGAAAATCAGGACAGGGCAGATTACAGAATTCCCATTTTACTTGACCTGCCGATAAAACATAGGAGAGTTGCTTCGGAGCCGATGCTGGAAGAAATTCATATTGACTGGATACTTAAAATGCGTAGGGAATGTAAAATGAATCGAGGGAGGTTCATACCATGCCAAAGGGATCAAAACAGAAACTAAAACTGTACTATCTCAGCCGGATACTGTTGGAAAAGACAGATGACGATCATTCATTGACCATGCCGGAGATTCAGAGATATCTGGAAGCATATGACGTTACCGCCGACAGGAAGAGCCTTTATGATGATTTCAATGCTCTTGAGGTGCTCGGAATAGATGTGATAGGAAGCAGGGAAGGACGAAGTTTTAACTATCACGTGGGAAAGAAGCAGTTTGACATCGCTGAGTTGAAACTCCTTGTGGATGCCATACAGTCATCGAAATTCATAACGGAAAAGAAATCAAATGAGCTGATCAAAAAGATCACAAGTTTTGCAAGTGAATATGAAGCAGAACAGCTCAAAAGACAGGTGGTGGTTCGGGGACGTATAAAGACCATGAACGAATGCATTTACTATAATGTAGACGATATCCATTACGCCATCTCCCATAACCGGCAGATCCGCTTCGAGTATTATAAGTGGAATGTCAGAAAAGAGATGGAAAAAAAGAAGGACAAGATTTATGAGGTAAGTCCCTGGGCACTGATGTGGGATGATGAGAATTATTATCTTGCAGCATATGATCCGGAGGAAGAAATCATAAAGCACTACCGGGTGGACAAGATGCAGAATATCGATGTCACCGGGGAAAGACGGGAGGGAAGGGAGCTTTTCAGAAAACTTGATATTGCTTCCTATACCCGAAAGAATTTCAATATGGTCGGCGGCGAAGAGACTACCGTTAAACTTGAATTCGAAGACGGCCTGGTTGGAGTGCTGATAGACCGCTTCGGAAAGGATATCTCCATCCGCCCGGCCAAGAAGGAAGGATGGTCTGTTACTAATGTGAGTGTTGCAGTCAGCGACCAGTTCTTCGGATGGGTATTCTCATTTGGAAAATGGATGAAGATATTAAGTCCGGACAATGTGGTCGAGCGCTTCCGGAGTGAATTGGAGTCCTTAAGGGAGGTATACTGAGGGGAGATAGTATCGAGAGGATAAGGATGAAAGCGGAGTATATAAATATGAGTGAAAAGAGAGATGACCTTGCCTGGGAGGAAATAAAAACAGAACATATCATAAAAGACGAATGGATCGATTTTAGAAAGTCGGCGTTTCGTTTTCCGGATGGATCTGTGTTTGAACCTTTCTACAATTACAGCCGCAGAAATTATGTGGTGATCGTGGCTTCTGATACAGATGGCAAGTTTATCTGCGTCAGGCAGTTCCGGCAGGGTATACGGGAAGTAACTACTGAGTTCCCGGCAGGAGGCCTGGAAAGGACGGACGGAAAAGAATACGGTGCGGCGGGAACGGGCTCAGCCTCGGAAAACTCTTTGGAAGCCGCCAAAAGAGAACTTCTGGAAGAGACGGGATATGAGTCAGATGAATGGACACATCTTCTGACTGTGCCCTCCAATGCGACCATCGCAGATAATTACGCATATCTCTATATGGCTAAGAACTGCCGGAGGGTAGCAGGACAGAGCCTCGATGAAACCGAGTTTCTGAATGTGGAACTCCATACGGAGGAAGAAATAGAAGAACTGATAACAAAGGGAGAGTTTCAGCAGTGCGTCCATATAACGGCGTGGCTGCTGTCAAGGAGACCCCGCTCATAGAGATAAGCGAAGAAGAGTCCGTATCGCAATATGTATGAGCAGGATTTACTGCGGAATAATGAGCCCGCCAAAGTATTCGGGGTCTCCCTTACCGTCACTCAGGACAAAGCCCTTGGTAGTAAGTAATACATAACTTCCATCCGGTTTTCTGGCACGGTAACAGATGGGACGGAGCTCGGCATTGCCGCGCAACACCGCTTCTACAGCATCCTTGTAAACCTTCATGTCATCCGGATGAATATAGTCCTTCCATACGCTGTCTGCGTGATACATATATTCGGAATCAAGCTGGAAGTCGTCAACGAGAGAAAGAGACCATCTTGAAAAGTCATAACGCATATCGTTCAAATAGACATAGCTTCCCCCGGCCACTGTGATCAATGCCCCAAACAGACCATCCAGCTGACGTTTGCGATCATCCGGTATTTCCTCCTGTATCTTTTCCATGTTTGAATAGCTGTTTACAATATGAAAAGACTTGAGCTCCTTTTTATTTTCATACATCTGCTGATCCGCCCTTTCATATACCATCTCAAATGTGGTATCACTGGTAGGATCAAATTTTGAAAATCCGCTGGCGACAACGGGCCCGGATCTGGACCATTTGTTGGCTATGGATTCATCTATCAGCATTTTGTGAAGCTCTGTGCAATGATCATAGTCATCCCCTAAAAGGATCACAACAAATTCATCTCCGCCGACTCTGAATACGGGGCTGTGCTTAAAGATCCCGCATATCAAGCGGCTGGTTCTGCGTATTGCTTCGTCTCCAAAACTGTGTCCCCGGGTATCATTGGTCAGTTTAAGATCATTCACATCGCACATCATTACAGCAAAGGGTTTATTCATTGCTCCGGACGCGATTTTTTCATTGAGAGAATCACACATCTCCCGGAAAGCATTTTTATTCCTTATCCCGGTCAGATCATCCAGCCTGGCCAGACGTTTTGCTGACTGAAGATCCCTATCCTGCGCTGTTTTCTCCTGAACTTCTTCTTCGATGTTTTCCAGACAGCATATGATATGTTTGCCGTCCTCACACATTATGGCGATATTGCGGACGTGCTCGATCTTTCCGTCCACGATCAGCCTGTATACCGTAGAATAAGAGTTCTCGTCTGAAAGATGCTTTAACAGAGTTTTCCTGTCATGCAGGCCGATCACGGTCGGAACATCATCAGGGTGTACGCATCTGCCGGCGATCCTCTGAACATCCGAAAAGAAATCATCCCCTTGCCTGGGTATACCTATCGCGTCAAATTCTTCGTCATGCACGATCTCATCATAGTGACCTGTCTCAGTATCAACATAGAACAGACTGTCAAAGTGTTTTACCAGGGATTTACCTATTTCATATATGGCTTCTCTTTTGTCGTTCATATGGTATCTCCGTTTCTTCTGGAAATCAGATAATCGATAAAACTCGTATAATCAGTGTATCACAGAAGACGGTTACATCAAACATTATTTCCGTAAATGGTAATAATAGTGCCTAAGTCCTGATTTTAATTGTATAATAGGTGTGGATAAAGAATATACAGAAATAAGCATTTTAAAAGAGAAATAAAGGAGGTAACGATATGACTTTTAATGAACTTCTTGAAAAGGTCAGGACTAAGGCAAAGAATGCGGATGTTTCCAATATTGATTTCCTTGCGGTGCAGGTCAATATCACGGGAAAGAGCAGCGGAGTCTTCTATGTTGAGGTAAAGGATCACAGATTAAACATAGAGCCTTATGAGTATATTGACAGAAACTGTGCTATTACCATGAGCCTGACGGACTACAATAAGATGATAGACGGTAAGCTGGATCCGATGATTGCCTTTACAACCGGGAAGCTGAAATTGGAAGGTGATGCAGGGAAAGCCATCGAACTCTCAAAGATTCTGAAGAAGTAGAATCAGCATACAGACTGGACGGAATCAACGGAAACGTTGTTTTAAGATATTTATTATTCTTTTTTGGATTGTTGTGATATAATTTATAATAAAGGAGAAGTATAGCCTAGCTTTTTATGAATTCAGAATCAACGGGGAAAAAAATCAAGGCAATAACGCTTATTAGTATTATTTTGATCACGATCGTCTTTATAAAGATCGTGGCAGGACAGAAAATCTCCAGTGTTTCAGAATTCCAGTCCTATATCTGCAGCTTCGGACCGGCCGCGCCGATAATCCTGACGCTTTTCCAGGCATTTCAGGTTATAGTTCCTGTTGTGCCGGGTTATCTTGGGTGCATTGTCGGTGCAGTTTCATTTGGGACAATGACAGGCTTCTTATGCAATTATATAGGGATATCCGCCGGTTCCATAGCGGCATATTTTATAGCCAGAAAATACGGATTGGAGGCGCTGCTGCTGTTTTTTCCCAAGAAACAGTATGACAAATGGTCTGAAAAGATAAGCAAACAGCGTTCATATGATTTGTTTTTATTTGTTGCTACGCTGCTGCCGCTTTTTCCAGATGACTTTCTATGTTACTTTTCGGGACTTATCAAAATGAATGCGAAGAGGTTTATCTGGATAATCATTTTAGGAAAGCCATGGTGTATTCTCGCATACAGTTATGCCTTTGGGTTGATCAAATGAGAGGGGAAAAATGGAAAAAAGAAAACGGTTTTTAGGATATTATGATTATACGGTCATCTTAACGTATTTAGGGATGCTCTGTTCGTTCCATGCCATTCTGATGGCGATCAATGAACGCTACTGGGATTCGGTGATATTCCTTATGCTTGCCGGGTTCTTTGATATGCTTGATGGAACGGTAGCCAATACAAAGAACAGGGATAGGGATGAAAAACGCTTCGGTATACAGATAGACTCTCTCTGTGACCTTGTGGGTTTTGGCATTATGCCCGGAATATTTGTATATATGATATCCGGAAAAAGTCCGTATGTCGGGATAATTTCCGCACTATATGCCCTTGCAGCCCTGATAAGGCTTTCTTACTTTAATGTGTGTGAAGAAAAAAGACAGGACAGAACCGATGAAAAAAGAACTCATTTCACAGGTCTTCCTGTTACAAGTATTGCGGTTTTGCTGCCGGTAGTTTTTCTGCTACAGGAAAAAACCATCTTTAAGAGTGTACTTCCGTATGTATTGTTGCTCGTTCTCTGTGGAACAGGTTTCCTGTCACCCGTTGAGATTAAAAAGCCGGATATTAAAGGCAAGGTAATACTTTGTGTTTTCGGATTGATGGAAGTCCTGGGATTATTATTTCTCGGATGGGATCTGGTATGAAGGAGTCCCGTGCCATATTGTTTCTGTACAGGACGGTTCCCGGCAGGATCCTGCTTAAAGTACTCGTAAATCCATATCTGTCCATGGCTGCTTCAGTCTTTCTCTCATCAAAAATCTCGGCGTTTCTGATACCGGGATTCGTCAGAAAAAATAAAATAGATCTAAAACAGTATGTTGTCCCGAAAGGGGGATACAGGTCGTTTAATGATTTTTTTACGAGAAGACGCAGAAGTAAGCTGTGTTTGGAGCCGAAGCCGGAACTCATGTCCCCGTGCGACGGCTTTCTTACAATAAAAAAGATAAACAGCGATGCAATCTTTCAGATTAAGCACAGCAGCTATAGTATAGAGTCTCTTTTAAGAGATAAAACGGCGGCGGATGATTTTGCCGGAGGAATGGCTTTTATTTTCAGGCTAACACCTGCACATTATCACCGCTATGTTTTTTGTGCAGATGGCAATATAATCGCCAAAAGGAAAATAAAGGGTGTGCTTCACTGTGTGAGACCGGCAGCCTTGGAAAGATATCCGGTATTTACGGAAAACAGCCGGGAGTACGTTGTTATTGAGAATAAAAAGCTTGGTAAGATTATCCAGATGGAAGTCGGAGCCATGCTTGTAGGAAAGATTACAAATCATTTGACGTCGGAACCCGGTCAGATGGCAGCCGGTGGCGAGGAAAAGGGATATTTTGAGTATGGAGGCTCTACAATAATTGTCCTTGCGAAGCACAGGGCAAAGCTTAACAGAGCGTTTTCCGGCAGGATCAACAGTAACGGAGAAATACCCGTTGTGGCAGGAGAGGCTCTATATGAAGGATGAAAATATACCCTTCCCTGATATAAAGAAAACTATAAATATCATTCTGCTGATCATTCTGGCTGCATCATATAATTTCCTTGTTTATTCCTGCGGGAGGCTGTTATCCGGGGGATTTTACCACCGCAATCTGTCTACCGGCCTCGATGCGGCCATTCCCTTTATTCCATGGACAATACTAATATATTGGGGCTGCGTTGTATTCTGGGGGATAAATTACTATCTGGGGATACGCTATGATAAATATGGAGGACGCGGCTTTCTTGCCGCTCATTTTATCGGGGAGACGATATGTTTCTTTTTCTTTGTTTTCTTCCCGACTACAATGGACAGGCCGGTGATAGGGGACGCGGAAGGATTGCTGTCTGTAATAGCGACCACATACAGAGTGGACAGCCCGGATAACCTGCTGCCGTCCATACACTGTTTTATAAGTTATCTTTGCTGGATCGGAATCCGCGGAAACAGGAATATTCCTAAATGGTACAGGATACTGTCATTTATTATCGCGATCGCGGTATGCATATCAACCCTTACAGTAAAGCAGCATGTGATCGCTGATGTAATAACCGGCATCCTCCTCGCTGAATTGAGCTTTTTTATTTCTTCAAGGTTTTTTCAGAGAAGGAAAGCCGGGTAGGATTTCCGGGCGTAAATATTTGTTTTAACACGAAAAGACACAGGTAAATATGCCGAAGATAAAGCCTGAAATAAAATATGAGAATACGGTTCCGGGGATATTTATCAGGAGAAATAACCGCTTTACTGCTGAAGTGATGGTTGGAGATGAACAACAGACGGTTCATGTCAAGAATACCGGAAGACTTGGAGAACTTCTGATCCCAAAGGCGAAGGTAACACTGCAGCGCTCCGACAACCCTGAAAGAAAGACGGGTTATGATCTGATATCCGTTTATCGTCCGGGGTTTAAGTGGATAAATGTGGACAGTTTGGCTCCGAACAAACTGATTCTTCAATATCTGGAGCCATTATATAATGTAGTAAAGTCCGAGTACACTTATGGGGATTCCAGATTGGATTTTTACATGGAAAGATCCGGGGAGAAGTATCTTGCAGAAGTAAAGGGGTGTACTCTTGCATATGACAGGAAAACGGGGATAGGCTATTTCCCGGATGCTCCTACAGAACGTGGGATAAAGCATATCAGGGAACTTATTAAGGCGGCTAAAGAAGGATATCATGCAGCCATTCATTTTGTGATACAGATGAACGGTATCCACAGAGTGTTCCCAAATGACAAAACCCAGCCTGAATTCGGACGAGCACTTGTCAGCGCAGCTAAGGCCGGAGTGGATGTGGTTTATCACAGCTGCCACATAGAAGCCGGCAGTATAGAGTTAACCGGAACCACAGTAGATACAGACAGGTACAGAAAAGCATCCGATGATTTACACAGTAACCTTTAATCCATCAATTGATTATATCGTATCCGTAAAGGACTTTAAGCTTGGAGTCACTAACAGGACTGCGACAGAACTGATATATCCCGGAGGCAAGGGGATAAACGTATCACTTTATACTGAAGCTTTATCGGAAACTTGATCTTCTGGAGTCCGGAGACTTCCTGATCCTGGCAGGCAGTATCCCGCCATCTTTATCGTCTGATATATACATGGATATCCTTTCCGGATTGAATGGCAGGGGCGTCGAAACAAATATATACCTTAGTCCATTGCGATCACCACAAAGGCGTCCTGATCTTCAAAAAGAACCTCGGATGATTTTGGAGGATTGGTGATGATCTCCATATTTCCTGTGTTCTTATCGAACTTTCTGTATCCTATCAGGACTTCCCTCTGTCTGGCAGCGGCTTCGCAGGCTGTGTAAATATCGGTCTTTTCTCCTGTTTTTATGTAGCATCCGGCGGGACGGACATAGATTTCCGAGCCCTCTTCCCGGAGAAGTTCTTCAAAGATCGCTTTCAGTTTTCTTTCCTGGCAGATCTGTGTAACAATGAGGCTCGTGATATTACTGCTTATCACAAAATCATTTACTTCAGCGATTTCCGCAAGTTCCTGGTTTTCGGTTTTCAGCATCTCGCTTGTTACAGTCATCCTGTAGCCTTTGGTTTCAGAAAGATATTTCAGCTGGAGTAATACCAGCAGGATCTTTGCATCCTTCTGTTCTGCATCTTTATCATCCATCCCTTCTTCATGATCGGCAAGTATAAGGATGGTATTATCTTCCTTCAGAAGTGATTCCAATCCGCTGCGGCTGTAGATATCGCATTCAACCACTTCGACTGAAATATTATTAAGCCTGATATTTTCTATTTCTTTCTTGCAGAAGGCCTGGGATTCGGGCAGGGCTACGGTTATCGTGGATCCGGGAGCCACATAATTATCCTCTTCCTCAAGGATGTGCTTTATCTTGCTGCTGTAGCCAAGTATAAGCATATCTTTTTTCTCTGCGGGTTCTTTTCTGTACTCTGCAAGGATACGATCTTCATTTACCGTATGGAGAGATTCTTCCATATGGCTTTCTCCGTCGTCTTCGGCCAGCAGGATCAGTTTATCGCCCTTCTCTGTTTTAAGACCCGGTTCCGGATTCAGCAGTATCCCGCCATCAGCTTTTACAAAACCGATGATCGTGGACACCGGGAAGAGACGGTTCAGTTCGGAAAGGGTGCGGCCTTCCGCCTCCGGATGTTCTTCAATATAGAATTCGCTTCCGTCTGCATCGAAGATTTCCGTATAAACTCTGGAAAGTCCGGCATTCCGTCCGGTATGTGCGATTATCCTGCTCATAACGTCATTAAAGCTCAGAATCTCGGCATAGCCTTCACCCGCAACCTCGGCGGCTTCCCTGTTCTCTTCGTCCCGGATAACTGCCGTAATATAAGCACTGTCATTATGGTATTCCTTTAAGAGCTTTGTGACGGCAAGGATAGACTTCAATGTTCCGGCATCAGTATCTGCATTTATTATGACACTTTTACAGGTATCAAAAGAACAGACCCTGAGATCGTTTACATCTGATATATTGCCGCAGCGGCAGATGATCCTGGTGGTTTTCGTATCGGGAAAACGGTCGTTTATCATGTCATCCATGACGTCCTTATCTTCTTTGTCATCCATGATCACGAGAGCTTCCCTTTGGTGGTTCGCATTGCATTCTATAAGCTCTGATATCATGGTGAAGAGACCGCCTGAGGTACCGAGGATGATAACGTGCCCCTCCTCAACAACAACTGATTTTCCCTTGCGGAGTTCCTGTACTTTTTCATCAATGGCATTGCATATGATACCTGTCAGGGTTGAGAAAATGAAAATACCGAGAAAGGTAACAAAGAGCATCCCGAAGAGAAAGGGAACGTTTGTCAGTTCATCTCCGCAAACGGTGCCCGGATCCAGTACATGGGTGAGGCTGAGCCAGAGCCCTTCTCCAACCCCGGGGCCGTTACTGCCTCCTGCGATCGCTATGATTATACCCATAATGATCACAGCTCCAAAGGAAGCAATCGTCAGAAGTCTTATCAGGGCTGCAGTTCCCTTTGACATCTGATTGTCAAACCAGTAGGTGAATTTATTCTTATTCATGGAAATATGTCCTTTCATTTTTTGATCCGAAACATTATACCACAGTTCACCGGACCGTATACTATGAAGACGGCAGGGCGGTGAATCCGGGCGGCGAACCGCTTTTTGGTGTATAATAGTTAAAAATCGTTTATATATTTGCAGCCGGTGTGTTTCAGAATAGAATAATAAGGCAGAAAGGGATGGTGAGACTGATATGAAGAAAATAAAGTTGTTGACGGTTATTGCGATTGCAGCTTCAATGGCGCTGTCTACTGTGTGTTATGCGGATACCGTGGCAGTACCTTACGGGAATTCAAATACCATTACACAGACGATACCGCAGAATAATGGAAGCTATAGCAGAACTGATATTGTTTATGCTCCGGGGACAGGAACTTCATATGATTCTCTCTATTCATATGGAGTAAGAGACAGTGTTGTGGATGTGCAGGGAACGGGATACACGCAGATCACGACAAGCTATGGAAATACCGGAATGGCAACAGTCACCGTAAATCCGGTACCTGCTTCGGGCGTTCCGACAGATATGGATGCATACCAGATGGCGTATCTTTCTGCCCTTCAGTCCTATGGCCTGACTATTGATCCTGTCACCGGCCAGGTTATGAGCATTGGAGCGACCGGGGTGCCCGCGGGGACGGGGATAGCAGGCCAATAAGCGGCAGGTAGATGAGAAAATGGGAAAAGAATACAGATTTTACGGATGGCAGTCGGCAGATGTCCGTCCGGTTAATGAAGAGTATAAGTACATTAAGGATCCAAGGATTTTATACGATATCCTGTCAGAGATATGGTGCAGTGAAACTTGTGCTCCCCGGATGAGGGATGAATGGACGAAGGAGAATATGACTTTGGGCCAGTGTTCTATCACGGCGTTTCTGGTGCAGGATATTTTTGGCGGGAAAGTATACGGAATACCGAGATCCGGAGGAAATTTCCACTGCTACAATGTGGTGAATGGCTGCACCTTCGATCTGACAAGCGAGCAGTTCGGGGATGAAGTGCTTGTTTATGAGGATAATCCGGAGCAGTTCCGGGAAGAACATTTCAAAAAAGAAGAAAAACATGACAGATATTTATATCTGAAGGCGGAATTCGACAAGAAGGTAAAGAAACTCGTACTTATTACGCTTGTGGACTTAGCTGCCCGGGGAAGCATAGAAGCCGCTGAAAAGCTTGCGCTGGGCTATTATCATGGGGATTTTGGTGAAAGAAATCTGGAAAAGGCGAAAAAGTGGGGCTCCTATGCTGCGAAGCGCGGAAGTCAGGCGGCCGGAGAGCTTTTGTTGCTGATTAGATAAAAAATCACCGTATTTTTAGGCAATTATTACTGTTACATAATAAAAAGAACGTGATATAATGCTATCCGTAAACGTTTTCTGCAACGCTGATCAGGAGAATTTGAGAGATGGTCAACCAGAGATCCTATACCAGACTGGAAACTGATTTTTTTGCCAATCTATATGAAAGCACGGAAAATAAAGAGATTCCGTGTAAGGTGCGGAATATTTCCGAGTGCGGTATATGTTTTGAAATCCCGAAGGACGCCCCTTATAAAAACCGGCTTCATAAGGGCGATGGTCTTTCATTTCACTTTGTGGATTCATTCAAAATGAACGATGAAATGGAAACTGATGTCATGTCTGAAAAGAGCATAATAAGGCATGTTACCGAAAAGAAAGACGGCAGCACACTGATAGGCTGCTATCTGAACAAAGAGAAGTTCAGACAGTACTTTCTCCGCAGACAGCTGCATGATCTGTATTACAGCGCATAAGTTAGCAGCAGTTCATTACGGAAAGTGAGTTATGGCAGATTATTTTGAACCCATGATCTTTATGTGCACGCCGGAGTATTCCAACCCGCTTCCTGTGATTGTGAGGAATGCTCCGGGGCCGATTATTCTATGTTCTGAAGAGTCGATTTTTCCCTATATTAAGAGTATAATGCTTCTTTATCCTGGCTGTAAGACCGGCAAGAGCTTCAACCCTTCCTGAAAGGCTGTGTGGAGTAAAGGCGGCGGAGAGAGTACAGTATGATTTATTATGACCATTTGCCATTAAATGAGGATATTCTGAAAGCTCTTGGTGAGCTGTCTATTAATTATGTATTTCAGCCGATCTTCCTTTCGGATGGCAAAACAGTCTATGCCTGGGAAGCGCTTATGCGTCCGACCGAAATGACAGTGACGGAACTTATAGAGGAGTATACCAAAAAGGGCAAGCTGCATGTACTTGAGGTTGCAACGTTTTTTGGAGCCATGCAGGCCTTTTTCCTGCGGGGGTATTCCCAGAGAGTTTCCATCAATTCATTTCCCTGTGACTGTATGGAGCAGGAAGAAGCAGATGCGTTCCTGGAGTATTTCGGTGAAGAGATCCGGGGAAGAATGATCATTGAGAACCTTGAATATCCGTATTTTTCACAGGAACACTGGGAGGAAAAGAACAGATCTGTCAGATACATGGATAATCTTTTGGCAGTGGATGATTTCGGGAGCGGCATCAACGATTTTGAACGGGTTGATATAATGTCGCCGCATATGGTTAAGCTGGATAGAGAACTGATATCCGGAATAGATCATATAAAGGAAAAACAGGATAATGTAAGAGATCTTGTTCTTGAGTTTCACGCCAAGGGGATAGAGGTAGTGGCGGAAGGAATAGAAGAAAAAGAAGAATTCGAATACCTTGTTGGCCTGGGCATTGATTACTATCAGGGATATTATTTCGCCCGTCCGGCGTGATAAGCCTGTAGCATATTTATCAAGTGTGTGATATTATGATTGTGGGGCGCACGATGTCCAGTGGACATCGGTTTTGCGCCGACCGTAGCGAAGCGGAGACCGCGTAGCACGGAACAATCCGTATTTAATCAAAATGTGACTTTTGGCGTCCGAATCATGTAAGGAGAAATTAATCTGATGGCTGACAAGAAGAAAGAATATACGGCAGAGCAGAAAGAAGCAGTTCTGAAGCGTGTAAAGGAACTTGAAAATGTAAAGAAGGCTGCAGAGGAGGCCGGCATTCCCTGGCAGCTGGTTTCCATGTGGAGGAAGGAAGCGGATCCTTCGGCAACCAAGGCTGCTCAGAAAGCAAAGAGGGATGCAGCCAAGGCAAATAAGTCAAAGAACAGCAAGAGTACCAAGACAAAGGCTGCTACAAAGAAGAACGACAGCAAGACAAAGGCTGATTCAAAGAAGAATGTAAGCAAGTCAAAGACCGCAGCAAAGAGTGCCGCTAAGGCTGCTGCAAAGAAAGCTGCCAAGACAACCTCAGCTAAGAAGAACGTGAATACCAAGGCTTCAAAACCGGCAGCTCAGAACAAGAGTACAGCAGCTAAGAAGACGGCTGCTGCATCAAAGAGCGCAACCGTAAGCAAGGCAAATAAAACGAAGGCGCCGGAAGTCAGTGTCAAGAAGGATGTTCCTGCATCCAAGCTTCAGATAGAGAATGCTGTATTAAGAACAGAAAACAGTGAGCTGAAGAAGCAGGTAGCCAGGCTCCAGAAAGCTGTACGCGAACTGATGTAAGGTTCACGAAGCACACAATAATTCTTTGCAAAATATCCCGGAGGGCTGAATACTTCAGCTCTGCCGGGATTGATTATACCAGTAAAAACGGGATCGTTTTGAGGTGCGGTATATGTAAAAAAGGGGAAAGCAGATTATTTTAGTGTTATTTATGACAGCGGCAGTGCTTGCAAGTACTGCCTGTTCGTCAGCAACTTCTGCTGCTGTTCAGAATGGGAATGAACATGCAGGTGATCCGGAAGCTGCCGCCGGGGTTGATAATAATGAAAAGCCTGACTCCATGGGATCTGTTAATCCGGTGCACAGCGCGGTGGACTTCAATCGCAAACTGGATTCGTATGAGCCGCTGAAGGATCATTATAATTTTTATTTCACATATAAAACCGTACATCCATGGTGGGATGCGGTTGCACTTGGAATGGAAGAAGCCCAGAGACAATATCTGGATAAGGGAATAGTTATTACATACGAGTACATGGCACCGAACGGAGCTTCTGCGAATGACCAGACAAAAAAACTGCTTGCAGCTTCGCAGAAGGATTATGATGTGATCGGCGTAGACGTTGCGGATGAGAAAGTCATTTCTCCGCTGCTGGATGAGATGGTGGATTCATGAACGAAAGTCATGACCTTTTCAAGCTCTGATGCTGCTGAAGGATGCAAGAGACTTGCCTATGTCGGTAACACCCATAACTACCGGGATGGCGTGGATCTGACGGAAGCGCTCTGTAAAAAGCTGGGATACAAGGGGAAGATCGCAATACTTGTGGGAAATGTTGGTGCGCCCTGCCATGAAGACCGTGCAAGAGGAGCAAGGGATACCATAGCGAAATATGGCGACATGGAGATCGTTGCCACAGAGTATGATATGGATTCAGTAAATCTTGCCCATGATCTGACTTTGCGGATCCTGAAGGATCACCCTGATCTTGATGGGATAGTGTGCTGCAACATGAGTAATCCTGTCGGAGCTGCCAGAGCAGTTACGGAAACGAAGAGCGATACTGTCATAGTGGGAATGGATCACGATGAGGAAGCCCTGCGTTATTTAAACGAAGGCGTGATATATTGCCTCGGCGTACAGGACTGTTATTCTATCGGCTTTGATACGATACAGACTGCCGTTAAAATAGCGGATGGCAATCTTGCCGGCGAGACATTCCCGGAAAAAACTGATGAGATCACCACAGTCATCTATCAAAAGGACGCAGCTTTGATGCTTGAGCTGTTGTATGGTGATATCGCATGAGACAGGAAAAGAAGATAACAAATAAAACATTTGTTTTGACAGCCGTCATAGGCAGCCTGCTTATCATGGCAATACTGACGGTAAATACGATAAAGGTTTCAAGACAGACAGCTGTAGCAACGGATGAAGCGGTGTCCGCTGTCAGCCAGTTTTATCTTGAAGCTATGGCAGACCGTCGTGCAAAGACCATCACAAACCTGATCGGCAACAGCTTTGATAAAATGGGTCAGGCTGTTACCTACATTGCGGATCAGAATGTGGAGACACAGGAAGAATTACGGGACAAGATCGGAACGGTTGAAGCCCTGCTGGGACTTAACCAATTTGCCCTGGTGGATGAAGACAATATCGTTTACACACAATACACGACCTATACCGGCAGTAGTGGTATGTGATATCAACGGGCTTAAACATATAAACGATACCCAGGGCCATGCGGCCGGAGACCAGCTGATAAAGGATGCGTGTTCATTGCTCTGCGAGCAGTTCACCCGCGGAACCGTATACAGGATAGGCGGTGATGAGTTTGTGATCATCCTTCAGGGGAAAGGCTTCGATACGATGCAGGAAGCAGTTGACGGGATGAACCATACGGCCGAGGCAAATATCGGCAAGGACGCCGTGGTAGTAGCTATCGGCTACTCTGTCCTGGAACAGGATGACCGGCAGCTTCGCGATGTCTTTGAAAGAGCAGACCAGATGATGTATGAGCGAAAGAAAGAGCTGAAAGACATGGGTGCAGTATCCAGACCGGTTTGATCCCTGTTGATCAGAGAAAAATATCGCCTCTTGACTAATGAACGAATAGGTAGTAACTTTTTATTGTTAAGGCAATGGCGCCCTGAAAGTTTTTTCAGGGTGCCTTTCTTTATTTTCTGAAAGAACAAAAAGGAGATATTATGCGCTTTACAAAAATGCAGGGCTGCGGAAATGATTATATCTATATCGACGGGAGCAGGGAGAAAGCCGAAAACAAGGCAGAACTCGCCAGGGTTTTCAGCGACCGGCATTTCGGAATAGGTGGTGACGGGGTGATTTTTATCAACCCTTCTGAAAAAGCGGATTTTGAAATGGAGATGTACAACGCGGACGGCTCCCGGGGACGCATGTGCGGAAACGGTATACGCTGTGTGGCAAAGTACGTCTATGATAAAGGTCTTACCGATAAGAATCCCCTTACAATAGAGAGCTTTGGCGCTGTAAAAACCCTCTTCCTCACACTGAAGGACGGAAAGGTGGATAAGGTGCGGGTTGACATGGGAGAACCGATACTGAAGGCATCCCTTGTACCTGTCCTGACCGAAAACACCGAAGGCAGCACGGATACGGAAGAGAGGCTTATTGATACACCCTTAAAAGTAAATGGTGAGATAAACCATATTACCGCGGTTTCCATGGGAAATCCCCATGCCGTGGTATATGTGGACGATCCGGGAAAGATCCGTATAGAGGATGTCGGACCGCATTATGAACACCATCCGGCCTTTCCCGAGGGAGTGAATACTGAGTTCATCAGGGTGGTCGACAGGAGTACACTGGAAATGCGTGTATGGGAAAGAGGCAGCGGAGAGACTTTTGCCTGCGGAACAGGAGCCTGCGCTGCTGCCGTAGCTTCGGTATTAAATGGAAAAACTGACCGCAAGGTAACGGTTCACCTGCTTGGAGGAGATCTCCTGATCGAATGGGACGAATCCGATAACCACGTTTATATGACCGGTCCCGCAGTAACTGTCTTTGAAGGCGAGGCAGAGTGGGATGACAGAAAGGAGTCTTGAATACAATGGCAAGGATCAATGAGAACTATCTGAAGCTTCCCGGAAGCTACCTTTTTTCCACTATAGGAAAAAAGGTCAGGGAATATGAGGCGGCCCACCCGGAAAAGAAGGTGATACGTCTTGGAATCGGAGATGTGACACAGCCCCTCTCTCCGGAAGTCATCAAAGCTCTTCATTCAGCTGTGGATGAGATGGGCAATGCTGAAACCTTCAGGGGATATGCTCCCGATCTCGGCTATGCTTTTCTAAGGGACGTAATAGCAGAAAAGGATTACAAAGCCCGCGGCTGTGATATCGAAAGTGATGAGATCTTTATTTCCGACGGGGCAAAGTGTGACTGCGGAAATATCCAGGAGGTCTTCAGTACCGATAACATTGTGGCGGTATGCGATCCGGTGTATCCGGTTTATGTGGATTCCAATGTGATGGCCGGCCGCACCGGTGAATATGATAAGGACAGGGAGCTCTTTAACGGAGTGGTCTACATGCCCTGCACTGCCGACACGGGATTTATGCCTGAGCTTCCGAAGGAAAAGGCGGATCTTATTTATCTCTGTTTCCCGAACAATCCCACAGGAGCGGTGATCACAAAGGAAAAGCTTCAGGAATGGGTAGATTACGCCAATAAGAACGGATCCGTGATACTTTACGATTCAGCTTATGAAGCCTATATTTCCGAACCCGGTATACCCCACAGTATTTATGAATGTGACGGAGCAAAAACCTGTGCCATCGAATTCAGGTCATTTTCAAAGACCGCGGGCTTTACAGGATTAAGGCTCGGATATACAGTAGTACCAAAGGAATTAAATGTAGGCGGTACCGCTGTTCGCGATCTCTGGGCAAGAAGGCATGGAACAAAATACAATGGTGCCCCTTACATCGTACAGAGAGCAGGCGAAGCGGTATATTCAGAAAAGGGACGTAAAGAGATCGAAGGACAGATCGGCCGTTATATGGAAAATGCCAGGATCATTTATGACGGTCTTAAGGAAGCAGGCTTTGAAGTATCCGGAGGCGTAAACGCCCCCTATATCTGGTTAAAAACTCCGGACAAGATGACAAGCTGGGAATTCTTTGATCTACTTCTGGATAAGGCTAATGTTGTGGGAACTCCGGGCTCAGGTTTCGGACCCCACGGAGAACATTACTTCCGGCTGACGGCTTTCGGGAACAGGGAAAATACAGTTGAAGCGGTTGAAAGAATTAAAATACTTTGACCGGGAAACGGAAAAAGGATTCTTCGGGCAGAGCCCTCAGAATGACATAAACAGAGTGGAGGGAAGTAAATGACAAAGTACATTTTCGTAACCGGCGGAGTGGTATCCGGTTTGGGAAAGGGAATAACCGCTGCATCACTTGGACGGCTGCTGAAAGCAAGGGGACTTAAGGTGGCAGCGCAGAAGCTGGATCCCTATATAAATGTGGATCCCGGCACAATGAGCCCCTATCAGCACGGCGAGGTATATGTGACAGAGGACGGAGCCGAAACAGATCTGGATCTCGGCCACTATGAGCGTTTTATCGATGAGGACCTTACAAAATTCTCCAACCTCACCTCCGGAAAGGTCTACTGGAATGTCCTGAATAAGGAAAGAAGGGGTGAATATCTGGGCTCCACGGTTCAGGTTATCCCCCATATCACAAATGAGATAAAGGAATTTGTTTACCGGGCCGGCAAGGAAACCGGAGCCGATGTGGTCATTACAGAGATTGGCGGAACCATAGGTGACATTGAGTCCCAGCCATTTTTGGAAGCTGTCAGACAGATTTCCCTGGAAGCGGGAAGGGGAAACAGTCTCTTTATCCATGTGACCCTCGTACCCTATCTGCATGGTTCCAATGAGCATAAGTCCAAGCCCACCCAGCACTCGGTAAAGGAGCTGCAGGGAATGGGAATAAATCCGGACATCATCGTTTTAAGATGTAATGAACCTCTTGAGGAAGGGATATTCAAAAAGATATCCATGTTCTGCAATGTAAAAGAGGACTGTGTCATTGAAAACAGAACCTTAGACAGCCTGTACGGCGCTCCGCTGATGCTTGAAAGGTCGGATTTTTCGGGAGTTGTCTGCAGAGAGCTTGCAATAGATGCTCCCCCTCCGGATCTGAAGGAATGGGAGCTTCTGGCGGAAAGGATAGCCAATACCGACAGGGAAGTCACGATAGGTCTTGTAGGAAAATATACCGAGCTTCATGACGCCTATCTTTCCGTTGCCGAGGCCCTTCATCATGCGGGCTTTGAATTCGGCGCAAAGGTAAGGATAGAATGGATCGATTCCGAAGAACTGAAAAAGACAAATTACAGGGACAAACTGAAGAAGGTATGCGGTATAATAGTACCCGGAGGCTTTGGTGACAGAGGAATAGAGGGCATGATCCTTGCAGCAAATTATGCCAGGGAAGAGAATATTCCCTATTTCGGCATATGCCTCGGAATGCAGATCGCAGTTATCGAATTCGCAAGAAACGTGGCGGGTATAGAGGACGCCTGCTCCGGAGAATCCCAGGATGCCTCGGAACACAGGGTTATCGATTTCATGCCCGGGCAGTCGGATGAGATAGAAAAAGGCGGAACATTAAGGCTTGGAAGCTATCCCTGCCGGATAAAACCCGGAACCCTGATGGAGCGCTGCTACGGAAAGACAGATATAGCCGAGAGACACAGGCACCGCTATGAATTCAATAATGAGTACAGGGAGGTGCTATCCTCCAAAGGCCTGGTGCTTTCAGGACTGTCACCGGACGGAAACTTAGTGGAAACAGTGGAGCTCCCTGATAAGAAGTTTTTCATCGGGGTACAGTTCCATCCGGAATTCAAGTCCAGACCGAACAGGCCCCACCCCATATTCAGGGAATTTCTAAAAGCCGCTCTTTCATGAAGGGAGCCATGACGGCACTTCAGCATATAAATCATTGAAAGGACAGAATATGAATTACAGCGTTGATGAAGTAATGAAATACTTTGAGGAAGAGGATGTGAGGTTTATCCGCCTTGCCTTCCGGGACGCCTACGGAGTACAGAAGAATATCTCCGTGACTCCGGGAGAGGTGAAAAAGGCGTTTGAAGACGGAGCTCCGATCAATGCCAGGGTGATACCCGGCTTTGAGGACTGCCCCTTTGCGTCTCTCTATCTGAAGCCCGACCCCGATACCATGGCGATACTTCCCTGGAGGCCTGACAGCGGAAGGGTTCTCCGTATGTTCTGCGATATCTATACGCCTGAAGGAGAAATATACACTTCCGACACCCGGGCGATATTGAGGCAGGCAGTAAAGGAAGCCGATGAAGCCGGCATCAAATTCCGTTTCGGAACGGAGACGGAGTTCTACCTCTTTATGAAGGATGACGAGGGAAATCCCACAAATATACCCTATGACAATGCGGGATACATGGATATCGCTCCACTCGACAAATGTGAAAATGTCAGAAGAGAGATTTCTCTTACCATCGAACAGATGGGGCTTACTCCCGAAAGATCCCACCACGAAAGAGGACCGGGACAGAATGAGATAGATTTCCATTACGCAAGGCCTTTAAAGGCCGCTGATCAGATGACCACCTTCAAGATGGTTGTCAGCACCATTGCCGATCTCTACGGACTGGTTGCAGACTTTTCACCGAGACCCCTGCCGGATCAGCCCGGAAACGGCTACCATATAATGATCTACGCCGAGAACAAAGCCGGTGATGACGTGATAAAGTATGCGGCCGCCGGCATAATAGAAAAGATACGGGACATCACCATCTTCCTGAATCCCACGGACGGTTCCTATGCGAGGCTCGGTAACAACACCGCACCTGACAAGGTAAACTGGTCCAGCGCCCGCGAATCCGAGATGATGCATATTGAAACATACAAGGGACGGACCAGGGTGGAACTGCGTTCCCCCGATGCATCAGGCAATCCCTATCTCGTATATGCCCTTCTGATCCGGGCCGGACTGCAGGGAATAAAGAACAGGACGGAACTTCCCGCAGAGATGGAAAACGAGGCAATGCTCCTGCCCGGATCCCGCCGCGAGGCAGCAGGTCTTGCAGCAAAGAGCAGCTTTGTAAAAAGCATCGTCCCGGATGGCATTATAAAGGTATACACAAGATAAGCATTAAGGACAGTATTTTATGCCGAAGCAGAATGATATATTTCATTCCATATTGATCGTATCCGCATCGCCGCAGTTTGATCAGGTCGTGAAGAAATCCCTCTCGGGTTTCAGTGTCATTGACCAGAGGAAAAGTGCGGCTATGGCACGTCGCTGCATTTTAGAGAGATATTACGATATCATAGTTGTCAATTCTCCCCTTCCGGATGAGACCGGAGAGGGCTTTGCCCTTGATATCACTCAGAAATGCAACGCTTCCGTACTCCTCGTCACACCCCAGGACTCATTTGAAAATGCAAGGGAACGGGTTACGGAGCACGGTATCCTTACGCTGCCCAAACCCCTGCCGCGGCAGAGATTTGACAGGGCATTAAAATTCCTTATCGCTGCCCGTAACAGGATACATGAACTTGAAAAGAAAAACCGCCAGCTGGAAGAAAAGATGGAAGAGATGAGGCTTGTTACCAAGGCCAAGTTCTTCCTGATCGAGAATGAAAGCATGACAGAAGATGATGCCCACAGGATGATCGGCAAGATGGCGATGGATAACGGCATCTCCCGCGGCGCCGCAGCCCGCAGGATTCTGGATGATGCCTGATATCAATCTATAAAATTATTTCACTGCTTCCTTCATTTCCCTGACAAACTCTCCGACCCTGTCCGGCGCTTCTGTTCCGTACTCTCCGATGATCTTTACTATGGCAGAACCTACGATGGCTCCGTCTGAAAGTCCGGCCATTTTCTTTGCCTGATCCGGAGTAGATATGCCGAAGCCTATTGCGCATGGAAGATCCGTGTTCTCCCGAACCACTTTCATCATTGATCCGATATCCGTTGTGATCTCGCTTCTGGTTCCCGTTACTCCAAGACTCGATACAATATATAAAAAGCCCGCTGCTTCCTTTGCAATGCTCTTTATCCTGTCCTGCGAAGTGGGCGCGATCATTGATATCAGATCGACCCCGTACTGTCTGCAGACAGGCAGGAATTCATCCTTTTCTTCAAAGGGTATGTCCGGCAGTATCAGCCCGTCGATCCCTGTCTCCGCGCATCTGGAAATGAACTTTTCGGTTCCGTAGGAATAGACTACATTTGCGTAGGTCATAAAAACAAAGGGGATGTTGATCTCCTTTCTGAGCCTGGTCACCAGTTCAAAGATCTTATCCGTGGTCGCACCGGCTTTAAGAGCCCTTTCGCTCGCAGCCTGTATCACCGGGCCTTCAGCCGTGGGATCCGAAAAGGGTATCCCGAGTTCGATAAGGTCGGCTCCGTTTTCCGCAGCTTTCTTTACACAGTTATATGTGGTCTCCAGATCGGGGTCTCCACAGGTGATAAAAGGAATAAAAGCCTTCCCGTTTTCAAATGCTTTACTGATATTACTCACTTATGTCCTCCCCTCTGTATCTTGCAATGGCAGCGCAGTCCTTGTCTCCTCTGCCTGATATCGTTATCACTATTATCTTGTCACATCCGAACTCCGGAGCGATCTTTATCGCATGGGCCACGGCATGGGCCGACTCTATGGCCGGGATTATTCCCTCTGTCCTTGACAGATATTCAAAGGCACATACCGCTTCCTCATCGGTTACCGGCACGTATTCCGCTCTTTTGCTGTCATGGAGGGCAGCGTGTTCCGGTCCTATTCCCGGATAATCAAGACCCGCAGATATGGAATATACCGGGGCTATCTGGCCGAATTCATCCTGGCAGAAGTACGATTTCATACCATGGAAGATACCTAACCTTCCGGTTGAGATCGTGGCGGCAGTCTCAAAGGTGTCCACTCCTCTTCCTGCAGCTTCACATCCGATGAGCCTTACCGAACTGTCTCCGATAAAGTTATAGAAACTGCCCATGGCATTGGAGCCTCCGCCCACACAGGCGATCACCGCATCCGGAAGTCTTCCTTCCTTTTCAAGCATCTGCTCCTTTATCTCTGCGGAAATAACCGACTGGAAATCCCTGACTATAGTGGGGAAAGGGTGGGGTCCCATTACAGATCCCAGGCAGTAGTGGGTATCATCTATCCTTCTCGTCCATTCACGGAAGGTCTCGGACACCGCATCCTTTAAGGTTCCGGTACCGCTTTTTACCGGGATGACCTCCGATCCTAAAAGCCGCATACGGTAGACATTAAGGGCCTGTCTTTTAGTGTCTTCCTCGCCCATATAGATCACGCATTCCATACCCATAAGGGCTGCTGCGGTGGCTGTAGCCACTCCGTGCTGTCCTGCTCCGGTCTCGGCTATGAGCCTGGTCTTTCCCATCTTCTTTGCGAGCAGTGCCTGTCCCAGGACATTATTAATCTTGTGGGATCCGGTGTGGTTCAGATCCTCTCTCTTGAGGTAGATCTTGGCCCCTTTAAGATCCTCCGTCATCTTCTTTGCGTAGTAGAGCTCTGACGGCCTGCCTGCGTATTCATTCAAAAGGTCCTTAAGTTCCGCTTTGAATTCCGGATCATTCTTATATTTTTCATAGGCTTCTTCCAGCTCTATCACTGCATTCATCAGTGTCTCGGGGATATACTGTCCGCCGTGTACTCCAAATCTTCCTTTTTTCTCCATTATCCGATGCTCCTTACCGGTACGGCTGTTCTTCGCGTCAAGATCAGGTATTTTGCGAATGCCGTACTAATTCTGTAAATTCTCTCATTTTTTCAGGATCCTTGTACCCTTCCGTTTCAATACCGGAACTCACATCCACCGCAAAGGGATGAAGCATGTTTACGGCGTCCGCCACATTTCCGGTATTCAGACCTCCTGCGAGGAAATAGGGTCTGCTGATCCCTTTTAACCAAGACCATTCAAAGACCTTTCCGTCTCCCATTCCCGCATCTAAAAGTATGTGATCCGCGCTGCTTCCTTCCGCCGGCTTCAGGTCATCTTTACTTCCTATGCGGAATGCTTTTATGATCGGCTTATCCGTCAACTTACGAAGTTCCCTGATGTAATCGTCATTCTCATTGCCGTGAAGCTGTGCCAGATCGATAACGCCTGCAGTCAGATACTCAGAAACCTTTTTTACATCCTCATCTACGAAAACTCCTACTGATAGTATGCCCGGTGCAAGAATCTCCTTCAAACCGGCAGCGGTTTCAAAGGTCACATATCTTATGCTTTTCTTTGCAAAGACAAAACCGATATAATCGGGACTTACGGAATTGGCAGCCATGATATCTTCTTTACGGGAAAGTCCGCAGAGCTTGATCTTTGTCATCATGACCCGCCTTTCAGTCTACGGAGCATTTTCTCCTTATCGCCGGCTCTCATCATGGTCTCCCCTATAAGAACTGCGTCGGCTCCCATTGCGATCAGCTTCTTCACGTCCTCCGGATCCTTAACGCCGCTTTCCGATACAAAGAGGATATCATCCGGGATCATATTTCTAAGCCTCCTGCTGTTATCCGTGTCCACGGAAAAGTCCTTCAGATTCCGGTTATTTACCCCGATGATCCTGGCGCCGGCTCTTAAGGCGGTATCTGCTTCCGCTTCGTCATGTATTTCCACCAGCGCGGATAAACCAAGTTCATCGGCGATCTGCAGATATTCCCTTATCTGTTCCTCAGAAAGTATGGATACGATAAGGAGAACAGCAGAAGCGGAATAGAGCTTCGCTTCATAAAGCATATACTCATCTACGGTAAAATCCTTTCGGAGAAGAGGAATGCTGACCCTTTCCGCAATACCGGAGAGATAGCTGTTATCTCCCATAAACCATTTAGGTTCCGTAAGAACGGAAATGGCGTCCGCCCCTGCCTTTTCATATTCTTCTGCAATCTCCAGAGGCCTGAAATCCTCTGCTATGACGCCCTTTGACGGGGACGCTTTTTTACACTCGCAGATAAATGAGAGACCATCCTTCTTTAAGGCCGCTTCAAAGGCAAAATCACCTTTAGGAAGCTCCAGGGCTCTGCTCCTTATGGAGTTCAGATCTTCTTTCTCTTTTTCTGCCGCGATACGTGTTTTGGTGTATTCGGCTATAGTATTCAGTATTGTCATCTGTTGCTTACACTTATCACTTTCTCCAGTGTTTCGGCTGCCTTTCCGGAATCTATAAGCTCAGCGGCCAGCCGGACTCCGGCCTTAAAATCTTCCGCCTTACCTGCGATATAAAGGGCTGCGCCTGCGTTTAAGAGAACCGCGTTTCTCTTATGGCCTTTTTCACCCTTTAATATAGCTCTTGTGATAGCTGCGTTGTCTTCGGGAGTACCGCCTTTAAGATCTTCCTTCGTGCATCTTTCAAAACCGAAATCCTCGGGGGCAACGGTTCTGGTCTTGTACCATCCGTCCCTTATCTCACAGATCCTGGTCTCTGATGAAAGGGAGATCTCGTCCAGTCTGTCCATTCCATAAACCACCATTCCTCTTTTAACACCAAGATTTGAAAGAACCTGGGCAAGGGGCTCTACCAGATATTCGTCGTAGACTCCGAGAAGCTGCATAGTGGGAGATGCGGGATTGGTAAGGGGTCCGAGGATATTAAATACAGTTCGGAATCCAAGCTCCTTTCTGATGGCTCCCACGTATTTCATGGAGGTGTGATACTTCTGTGCAAAGAAGAAGCACATTCCGGCCTCCTTCAGAAGCTCCACACATTTCTCGGGACTCTGGTCTATATTTACGCCCAGTGCCTCCAGACAGTCCGCAGTGCCGGAAAGAGAAGACGCTGCCCTGTTGCCGTGCTTTGCCACCTTAACTCCTCCGGCTGCCGCTACAAGGGCAGAAGTGGTGGAGATATTGAAGCTGTGAGCGTTATCTCCTCCTGTACCCACTATCTCAAGGACATCCATTCCGGTATCCACCCTGGTGGCATGATCCCTCATGGCCGCGGCACATCCCGCGATCTCAGCGGTGGTCTCCGCCCTGGCGCTTTTTGTGGAGAGGGCCGCAAGAAATGCAGCGTTCTGGGTGGGAGATGTCTCGCCTCCCATGATTTCGTTCATTACAGCGTATGCTTCATCATAGCTCAGATCTTCCTTGTTTACGATCTTTACGATTGCTTCTTTGATCATCTTCTAACCTCCTTACTAAAGGGTTGTTCTGTCTGAAGAGCAAATAAAAAGTCCCCGACAGAAATACTATGCTTCTGTCAAGGACGAATGCTTCTTTGATCCGCGGTGCCACCTTGATTCATGGATAACCATGCACTTGACGAGATACTATCATATCTCCGGCAACTGACGTATGCCTCACGTCACAGCTATTGGGGATATCTCCCGTTCACCATGCCCTCAGCGGCCCATATAAGAAGTTTCACTTCACGCATCCCTCATACCATCCGGCTTCCACCATCCCGGACTCGCTTCAGGTTTTCACCCGGCGATAAAATGCTTTTTCTTCCGCTTCACAGGTTTGCTTTCTTAAATTTGTTTCAAAAAATAACATGTTTCATCAGCCCTGTCAAGCGTTTTTATTGCATAATCACAGCATTTTTTATATTATGATTAAAGTGCCAGAAGCCTAAATGACGTTTGAACTTATTCAAAACGGCATTTGACTATGGACGTCAAACAACACTAAACGGAAAGGCTTGAAAATGAACGAGAAAAAAATACCGGTCATAACGATCAACAGGGAATACGGCGCCGGAGGAAGAACCCTTGCGGCCATCCTGTCGGAAAAACTTGGAATTCCTTATTATGACAGGGATTTTGTAAAAAAGACAATGGATGAGAGTGGTTACGATGAGGAAGATGTCGAACGCGAGGGTGAAGAGCTCAGCAAATCTTCAAGGGTGATCAAAAATCTGTTTAACAGTACCGTTTCCTATACCAGTTCCCATGACGCCATATTTGAGGCCGAAAAAAAGGTGATCTTAAGACTGGCAGAGAGTCCCTGCATAATGGTCGGCCGCTGTGCAGACCGTATACTTCATGATGCGGGGATCGATACGATAAGCATCTATCTGCATGCACCGCTTAAATCAAGGCTGGAACGGGCAGATGAAATGGATGAAAAGGGGGATATGAAACCCGAAAAGTTTGTTGAAAGACGGGACAGCCGGCGCAGAACCTTTTATAAGCAGTATACCGGCTGTGACATTTTTGACGCATCAAATTATACTTTCTGCTTTGACACGGGAAGGATAAGCATCAATTCCTGTGCAGATATGGTTCTGAGTCTGCTGGAGCAGGCATGATCAGGAGGAAAACGTATATGAAAAAACGGACACTGCGGACGGTCTGCTGTCTGCTAATGGCTCTGTGTCTTTTCATCCTTTCCGGATGCGGCTCACAGCGCATGATGATGGGTACGGGAGGAACATCCGGTACGTACTACGCTTTCGGAGGAGTTCTTGCCCAGTATATGAAAAAATATACGGACTACAGTATCACTGCGGTTTCTACAGCTGCGTCCAAGGCAAATATACAGAGTATCGGCGATGGGGACTATCAGATAGGTTTTACCCAGTCAGATGTAATGAATTATGCCTGGGAGGGCAGCAGATCCTTTGAAACAGACGGACCGTGCAGGGATTTCCGCGTGCTTGGTGCGCTGTATGCCGAGACGGTACAGCTGATCACAATGAAAAAGGACATCAGATCCGTCAGCGACCTGAAAGGAAAAAGTGTTTCCATAGGCGCTCCGGGTTCCGGAGTTTACTTTAACGCCATGGACGTTTTAGAAGGAGCAGGACTTTCCGTGGATGATATCAAACCCCAGTATCAGAGTTTCGATGACAGTAAGGAGGCGCTTAAAGACGGACAGATCGACGCCGCTTTTATCGTATCAGGTGCTCCCACATCCGCCATCACGGAGCTTGCGACTACAAACGGTGTATTTCTCATTCCCATCGACGGTACCCTCCGGGACGATATCATGGAACTCTGTCCCTTCTATGCACCGATAGAGATCCCGGCCGGAACTTATCCGGGTCAGGATGAAGCAGTTAATACTATTACTATCAAGGCTACACTGATCGTTGATGCGGATATTGATGAGGACGTTGTATATGGACTCACGGCTGCGATCTTTGATCATACCGAGGAGATCAAAAAGGAAAATTCCAAGGGCGAAGAGCTATCCCTGGAAAATGCCACGTCCGGAATAACCGTACCGTTCCACGCCGGCGCCGCGCGTTATTACAGTGAGCACGGTATCAGCGTGAAAACATCAGAATAGCAGCCCTATACAGTTGAGGACAAGGAGAATATATGAATAGTCAGACTGAGAATATAAAGAACTACGAACTGGATCAGGAAAACCTTGAAGAGGTAATGAAAAAATACGACCGGGAATCCAACACCCGTGTCTGGACGGGGAAACCTGCTATTGTCGTAAAAACTTTACTTATCTGTTTTTCGCTTTTCTGTATCTGGGTTACGCTTTTTTCAACGTTTCTGGAAGAGATCAGGCTGACATCCTTTATGGGGCTTATCGTGCTCATGGGTTTTTTGTACTATCCGGCTGATAAGAACAATAACAAAGCCAACTATATTCCCTGGTACGATTGCGCAGCCATGATCCTGGGTGCAGGTGCTTTTCTTTATTACACCTTCAGCGCAGAACAGATCATCCAGCAGGGAACCAGGTTCCAGCCCTATCAGATCGTGATAGCCGTAATTGGTATAGCCGCTCTCCTGGAGGTTACCAGGCGAAGCGTCGGCTGGCCTATCCTTATTGTCGCCCTGTTTTTCATATTATATGCCCTGTTTTACGGGCTGACCAATCCGTCCTTTGTCGGTAGACTCAGGTATCTGGTACGGAATCTTTTTTATGACAAGACCGGCATACTGTCGACGCCGATCAATGTTTGTTCCAAATATATCGTAGTCTTTATCATATTCGGAGCATTTTTGGAACGAACCGGAATATCGGAGCTCTTCATAAACATTGCTAACTGTGCCGCAGGACGTTTCGCAGGCGGACCTGCAAAGGTAGCCGTAATCTCATCCGCTCTTTGCGGAATGGTCAGCGGATCTTCCGTGGGAAATACAGTTACCACCGGTTCTGTGACCATACCCATGATGAAAGAAACCGGTTACAAGTCAGAATTTGCAGGAGCAGTAGAGGCCGCCGCATCCACCGGAGGGCAGATCATGCCGCCAATAATGGGTGCCGCAGCCTTTCTGATGGCGGATATCATAGGCGTACCATACTCCGACATACTTGTCAGGGCTATTTTCCCTGCAGTTCTGTATTTCACCGGTATTTTCATTGCCGTTCATCTTGAAGCGAAGAAATACGGTCTTTCCGGCATTCCGGCTGAAAAGCTGCCGAAATTTACAAAGCTTCTGAGGAAGATTTATCTTCTGACACCGCTGATCCTCCTTGTCATATGGGTTTCCAATAATATGATGACTATGCAGAGAGCGGCTGCTTTTTCGATCGTTGCTGCCATACTGGCGGGAATAACAGACTGTATCTTCAGCGGGTATTACAGGGAAGCATACCTTACACTGAAAAACAAGGGTGATAAAAATGCATTGTTAGAAGTTATTTACGGGGATAAGGAGGAAGCGCGAAACTGCTTTACTCTGAGAAAATTCCTGGATTCACTTGAAGCCGGCGGAAAGGGTACTATTACTGTGGGTGCGGCCTGCGGAGTGGCCGGTATCATTTCAGGTACGATCACGATGACGGGACTTGCCAATGAGATGATCAACGCCATTGTGTCGGTGGCCGGGAACCAGCTCTTTGTCGCGCTGTTCCTTACCATGCTCTGCTGTATAGTCCTTGGTATGGGTGTTCCCACAACCGCAACTTACTGTATTATGGCGGCTACCTGCGCGCCGATCCTTACACGTATGGGAGTTCCCATCCTGGCAGCGCACTTTTTCGTTTTCTACTTCGGTATAGTTGCTGATATCACTCCGCCTGTGGCACTGGCAGCCTACGCCGGGAGTGCCATCGCAAAATCCAATCCTATGCGTACAGCTTTCAATGCGACCAAAATGGCTATCGCTGCCTTTCTGATCCCCTATGTGTTCTGCTTCAGCCCGGAAATGCTGCTGATCGAAACGACAGTACTCAGTGTGGTCATTCTATATACCACATCTCTTGTCGGTATAATCGGAATAGCATCGGCGCTGGAGGGATATCTTCTTACCAATATGGGGATAATAGACCGTATTCTGCTCATCGCAGGGGGACTGCTGATGATCTCGCCCGGAACACTTACAGATGCTGTGGGTCTTGCCCTGATCGCGGCAGGGGTCATCCTTCAGCTTGCTAAAAGGAAAAAACAGGCTTAAGCATATCTGTCTGCTATGACCGCAGTGTATCCAGATCTATCATATTCAGGTGATAGGCTGAATGGATAAGGGAAAACGGCATACAGAACATCTCAAAGGCCGTGATGATAAAATCCGTCAGCATATCGATTGTGAGAGCAACGGCCATGGCTTCCATGGGAATGCCCATCTGAGCGAAGAGAATAGAATAGGCTATAGCTCCTCCGCCGGGAATGGGAGGAGTCGCCACAGCTACAATCGTTGAAACGATTATGCCTAAAACTATCCATGTCACCGAGCATGAAATATTATATGCAGATGCTAAATAAAAGAGCAGCACCATATTATATATAGATGAGATGGGTTTATGCATAACCATGCCCAGAGGAATTCCGAAAGAGCACAGCGAAGTAGATATCCCGTATTTCTTCTCGCATACAGACATATTGCTGGCGAAAGACGCCGCGCTGGAAGCTGTTGCCAGCGCAATCAGAAAGGTGTGCGAACCCTTGCGCAGCAGAACCAGCGGTTTTACCTTATGCTTGATCGAAACGGATAAAAGAAAGACTGCTCCGGTTATGAAAATCATACCGGTATAGATTAGAAGCATACGCCAAATACTGCTTAGAACAGCCATATCTCCGGACCATATCAGGTTCACTACTACTAAAAAGATCACAAACGGCACCATACGGCTGATCAGCTCCATCAGAAACTGAACCAGATTGTTGACCTGCCCTATCGCGCGGGCAACGGCGCTGGTTTTCTGCCCCAGATAAAGCATCGCGACTCCTATGACAATGGCAAGGAATATGATCTGCAGAGTATTGCCGCTGGAAAAGGGTTCAACAATTGTAGAAGGGAAAATACTGAGAATAAGTTCCGCAATGGCAGACATCTGGTTCTCCAGTCCCGATGCCCCGGCCAGGCTGATACCGAATAACGGGAAACAAAGTGTACCGCAGGCGGCTGCGATAATGGTCATACTGAGATATCGAAAAATCAGTCGTTTACCCACGCGTCCCAGGGTTGCGGCATCACCTATTCCATAGATTCCCCAGGTAACTGACAGAAAGATCATGGGACCTGCAATACAGCTTAATATGTTGAAAAAGGTGTCATAAATAGGTGCTATAATGCCGTTTAACAAAGTCTGTCGTAATGATTCCGCCATAAAGACCTGGCCCAATACTCCCACCAGCACCGAGACTGCGATTACCATGGCGATCACCATCACCTGGCTTGGCTTCTTTGTCCGCATTAAGAAATGCAGCTGATTATACTCACCGTCATAGTTGTACTCCGGTGCAAGCCTCAGATTGGAAAGAATGTTGTTGGAATAGCTTCCGAAATTCTCTTCTTCACCCCGATACGGATCCAGCGGCTTTCCCTCTGCCTCAAGCGTGATAAAGGGCGTAAACATCCGATATCCCATACGCAGCCTTATATCGTGTCCCTCACAGCCATGCTCCAGCCAGTACAGAATACATTCCTCAGCTGACAGGCGGTAGCGCAGGGCGTCTTTGCTGTCAATTTTCCGGCTCTCGCAGAATGCGGAAATCTGTTCTGAGATCTCGTCGCAGCTCTGTTTTGTTAATGTATACTTCAATGAAACAGGTGTTTTCAGGTTGGTTTCTTGTGTATTCATGATATGATCTCTGTCCCTCATAATCTGTACTCTTCTGCCGATTCTCTATTATAGCAGATTTTTGGGGGATTTCGGCATATTATTCGGTATAAAACATGAAATCGCCTTGACAGATATATAAAATACAACTATAATTCGGCTAATATTCGTTAGCGTGATTAGGGAAAGGAGCGGCATTAACAAGATGAAAACAATAGGCCTTATCGGAGGAATGAGTTGGGAGAGCACCATTCCGTATTACAAAATAATCAATGAATATGTTGGAAAGGAACTTGGAGATCTCCACAGCGCAAGGATAGTCTTATACAGTGTCGAATTTTCTGAACTTGAAAAATATATGTCCTCAGGGGAATGGGACAAAATAGCCGGAGTTCTTACGGATGCCGCAGTAAAACTTGAAAAAGCCGGCGCTGATGTAATTCTTATTTGTACAAACACCATGCATAAGCTTTTTCCCGGTATACAGGAAAAAGTCTCAGCTCCCATGATCCATATCGCGGATGCAACGGCTGACGAACTTGACAGGAACGGGATAAAGAAAGTTGCTCTCCTCGGAACAAAGTACACGATGACAGAGGATTTCTACAAGTCCCGGCTGATCAACAGGGGATTCGAAGTCCTTATCCCCGATGAAGAGGATATTCAACTTGTTAACAGCGTTATCTTTGACGAACTCTGCAAGGGCATCATCAAAGACAGTTCAAGAAAAGCCTACTCAGCTATAATATCAAAGCTGAAGGATGCCGGTGCCGAAGGAGTGATCCTGGGATGTACCGAGATCGGAATGCTTATAAAGCAGGAGGATTCTGCTCTCCCGGTATTTGATACTACAGAGATACACGCCATGAGCGCAGCACGTTTTGCTTGCAGCTGAGGGTTTCCGATCTTATTTCCAGGGGCTCTTGCCGTAGCTTCCGGGAGTCCCTGTCCCCTGATCCTTTAAGAATCTGTAGCGGTAGCCGTCCACCTCTATATTGTCAGTATCGAGAAGCTGCATGGATTCACCGTAGGGCTCCAGTACGTGGAAGAACTGTTCTACATAGTCGCCGTCCTTAATATAGAGGATCCTGGCATCTATACCGTGTTCACGGGATTTTCCATCCCACCTTAGACCGGTGGTGTCACGGGTCTCTCTGGCTGTTATCCATCCGCTGAAAGATGCGCAGGCCTTTGCATCCGAACTGCAGCAGGTAAGGTTGCCTGCATTGCTGCACCATGCGACCTTCGAATGAATGCCGTTGAAATTCATCTCTCCGGTTCCATCCATATTGAGCTTTATCCAGGAATCATCTTTTCCAAGGGTATCTTCCGGAAGGGTAACCTTTCCTTCCTTGTCAATGCTGTCATAGAGCATATAAGTACCGCTGTCATCCAGCACATGATCAAAAGTGGACCAGTCAGGAAGCTCTCCCTTTGCTATCATCTTCTTAAAATATTCCTGTTGCTTATCGTAGACTTCCTTATAGCACTCCTGTCTGTCCACGTGGTCTATGGGTTTACCATCCACTTCAAGGATCTCGAACCTTAAGAATGTTCCGTTAGGACCTGCACCTTTTCCGAGACCTATAACTCCGTCACCGCTGATCAGCTGCCATTTTCCATCGGCATATGCAAGATTGTAAACGAATGCACCATTGGCGGCTTCGGTCAGGTCATCTATCTGCTCCTGAACATTATCGGGTATCTCTTCACCGGCATAGTCATCAGCATTTCTGCTCTTCGTATAGTTTTCCACATGATTCCTGTTATAGACATCCTCGTAAGACTTGTAGTTATCACAGTAAAGATCTGTATCTCCGACGATCACCGTGACGCAGGGAATGCCTGCAGCGACACACATATCCCGCATGAGATATGCCCGCCCCTCGTTGTATATGCCGTGGCCCTTAAGGGATTTTCTGATATCTTCCTTCTTATCAACCCATTCGGGATCAACATATTTTGTGTCATATCTGCCGGTCTCATAATCATAGAGGTAATCTGCACGGCAGAACTGGCTTATCCTTTCAAGTATCCTTGTTTTGTCCGTGTCCGTATCAAGAACGAAATCATTCAGTTTCTTTATATCTGAATCCTTGCCGCTTATCATCTTGTAATCTTTTGCATCTGTGCTCAAGGAGTCACGAAGGTTAAGATAGTCCTTAAGGTTTGCGTTACAGAAAGCGGGGCCGTATTCAAAGTATTCTATGCTTCCAAGAGAGTCGGTGGCAGCTATGCCATGGTGACAGAACATGGCATGTCCCAGAGCAGCGCAGCCAAATCCCGCATGGGTCGCATAGATATCCTGACCGAATTTGCCGGTATCAGGTTCTATATATACCGGGAACATATCCGGTGCACAGTGAAAGATCTTCAGCTTATTCGCATCATAAAGGCCAAACTTGATCTCATATGTTCCTATGCCGTCAAAGCCTCTGGGATAGTCGATCTCTGTTACATCAGGTTCAATATAGTCTATATGTCCGTTTGAGGGCTCAAAATAAATGTTTCCACCCTTCATGGGGATCTTTACATCCCTGGGAGTGGGAGCAAATCCGGTCAGACCATCAGGAACATCCCCGCTTTTGATCTTCAGATCAGGAGTTTCACCAGCTTTCTTAAGTGCTGTATCAGCATCTACGCCATCACGGGCAAAGATCAGTGTATCGAACTTTGTCTTTACAAAGAGAACATCTCCGTCAGCAGCCACAGAATAGGGGTAGAGAGGCTCTGTTACTTCCGTGTACTTTGTTATAGCGCCATAAATATCATCAAGAAAGTAGCTGCCGTCATGAAGGTCGCTGGTTCCCATGTTAAAATCCACCTCGCCTCCGACGCCGGACTGCAGCCAGTATTCATCATAGCCGCCTTTCTTTAAGTCGCTGCCGGAGATGCGTTTACCCATATCTTCAACAGCTGCCAGATGGAACATACAGTCAGCAGGAACAGGCACCTGCCCGAACGTTACGTCATTGCTTTCGCCAGTCTCAATACCGTTGTTATCTCCTGTATCTGCAGTGATCGAAGCGGCATCCTTTATGGCATTGCCTTCTTTATAGCTGTTATATGCCATTGCACCGTCCACACCTTCGCGTACATAGTAGTACTTTACTGCGCCCCCCGCCCTGATCAACGATGAGGACATCGCCCTGTACTTCAAAAGTATAGAGATTATTTCCGAAAACACTGATATTACCGTTTTCATCCCAGGTAATATCATTATTTGCGGTTTTGGTTCCGGATACACTCTGACCCATCTTGCCGGTGTGATCTTCTTCCAGAAATACGAAACCTGTCATTCCCAGTTCGTCATGAGGTATTTCTACTGAATATTCGCCTCCGGCGGCATAGGTCCAGAGGTCATAATGTCCTGCTATCCGGGCGGGCTCCACCGCGTCCTTCTCTTCTGTTCCGCCCTCCGCAGGATCAGCTTCTGTGTTATCTGCTGCAGAATCCGTCTGGTCTGCACCGGATGACGTGTCACTGGTTCTTGTAGCCGCATCCTGTAACCAGTGCTGCCGCCATGACAACGACAAGAATAATAGAAATAAACCTCTTTATTGCCTTCATATTCCCTCCGTTCGCCTCCTGATATGATATTTAGGCTCTTCCTGATTTATTTTGACATAAATTATAATTGCTGTCACACGAAAGGCAGGATGAAATGAGGGGGTTCGGTATATTTAGTTATCAGGGTTATGTTATGATTGAATAAAAACATGACATGCCGTTGTCTGGTTAGGGCGGGTAAGATAGTGAGAAGAGGGTGATCAAATGAAGATAGACAGACTCATAGGAATATTATCAATACTGCTGCAGAAAAAAATGACCACGGCTCCGGAGCTGGCGGATCATTTTGAGGTGTCCAGAAGGACGATCAACAGGGATATCGAGGCGCTCTGCAAAGCAGGAATACCGATTCAGACGCTGCAGGGAAATGGTGGCGGCATCAGCATTATGAGCGGCTACCGGATGGACAGGACCTTACTGACATCCCGGGATATGCAGATGATCCTTGCCGGTTTAAGAAGCCTGGACAGCGTAAGCGGGAACAGGTATTACGAGCAGTTAATGGAAAAGATCCAGGCGGGATCCTCTGAATTTGTTAACGGCAGGGATTCCATACTGATCGATCTGTCATCGTGGAACCGTAACAGGCTTGCGGCGAAGATAGGTCTTATACAGGATGCGGTTGAACTGCAAAAGAGGATCCGCTTTGACTACTATTCGCCGGGCGGCGAAACAAAGAGGGAGATAGAACCGTATTATCTGATCTTCAAGTGGTCCAGCTGGTATGTCTATGGATTCTGTCTGCTGAGGAAGGATTTCAGGCTTTTCAAGCTGGAACGGATGGACGGGATCGTACACGGAGATGAATTTGAAAGAAGAAGAGAGATCCCTATGCCGGAACTTTCAAATGAAAAGGTCTTCCCTCCAAGAGGCAGGGTTAAGGCTGTATTTGATCCTTCCATGAAATGGCAGCTGGTTGAAGAATATGGCGTGGGTTCCTTTGAAGAACAGCCGGATGGAACGCTTCTCTTTGAACATGAGTACGCAGATGATGAAGGCCTGATATCGTGGATACTTTCATGCAGGGACAAGGCTACTGTACTTGAGCCGGACTCTGTCAGGGAAAAGCTGTATCATATCGCCAATGAAATGACAGCAAAGTACGGTGGGAAAGGAGAATGAACCACTAACCCTCCGTCTGCTCGATCCGGCGTAGTTTATCTTTCCTTATCACGAGCCAGTTCCTCCATGTCGGCATGATGAGGATCAGGGAAGGGTCAGTTTCAAAGTGATGAAGACCGTCGAAGCGGCAGAGACCTGTATAACGGACATGGCCTTCCGGGTAGCCGAAGTGCTTCCGGATATACTCATATTCGGGGTAAGCGCCGCAGAGGAAGCGGCTGATCTGAACAGAGGAGGACAGATATAGGATCCAGTGCCGCAGGCTGCCGTATTCCACCGTATCCCCAAGTGCGGCAACTTTTTCAAAGTCGGGAGAATTCCTGCGGATCGCGTAGATACACTCCTGCTCGGGGTGCTTTTCCTTTACAAATCTGAAGAACCAGAAGCCGTTGTCTCTCGCCTCGTTCTCATCCTCCGATACGACCCAGAGATTACGGTGGGTACGCCGGTAAAGTAATGCGGCAAGTGCTGCCACAGGGAGCTTCCACGCCCGGAGGAGATCCCGCAGGCGGACATACTTTAGAAGATCAAAAAGTTTTCGGATCTGAGATCTGTTCACGGTTTCCCCTCTCTCAATCAGAGGCCTTGAAAAAACGTTAGTCTATGGGCGTTTAGGAGCATAGCACAGCAGCCTTAAAGAAACAAGGTTTTATTCACAGGCATCAAAAACCATGCTATACTTTTTTAACTGAAAAGACTGTGGAAGCGGTGATTTCTATATCATTCGGAGGGAGTGTTTCCTTAATGAAGCTTGCACTGCTTGGAAAATTTCATACCGAAAACGGGATGGGGCTTGCCAACATAGAAATAAAAAAAGAGCTGGAAGCATTCTATGAAGTGAGCTATTCCAAAGAAACCAGGCTTTTAAGGAGGCTATGGGAGCTCTGCGGCCTGGTTCTTTGCTGTGATGTCCTTGTAATTTGCACCTCTGCCTTTGTGAACTATCCGGCTGTATGGCTGGCGGAATTACAGAAGAAAAGGTACGTCTATCTCATGCACGGATTAGTGTCTTATGAGAATTGTATCGATTATCCTCCGAATGGCGTACTGCTGACCGGAGCAGTCCGCCGTTATGAGCGTTTTATCCTAAAGCATGCAGGCAGGGTTATCTGTGTTTCCGAATTGCTCATGAACTGGATCGGGGAGCGTTTTCCCTTCTGTTTGAAAAAGCTCGACTTTGTTTATAATACGGTGGATATAGAGAGATGTGAAAGTATCCGGCGGAACAGTCCCGGACGGGTACCGGATACAGTCCTTTCTGCCGGAGGCGGGAGGAGACAAAAAAACATTCTCACCGTTGCCTCCGCCCTGGAGGACAGCAAAAGCGGGTATATTCTTCATGTGGCGGGCCGGGAGTTTTCTGAAGCCGGAGAAATCCGTTCTCACAGGAATGTTGTATGGCACGGGAACATACCTCACGATGATTTCCTTGCCCTGATGGCCGCGAGTTCGCTCTATGTCCAGAACAGCACCTATGAAACCTTCGGTATTGCAGTGGTAGAGGCACTGTTCTGCGGATGCAGCATCCTGGTTTCGGAAAATACAGGATGTCTTCCGCTGTTTGGCAGTATCCGTGACGAGGATATCATCCGTGACGTGCATGATAAAGAAGAAATCAGCCGGAAGATACGACATCTTATGACGCATCCCAACAATGCCCGTTTGAGAGAAGGTTTTTCTGCTGATCTCGTCTCCGCAGAGTACCGGTCAAAGAAACTGAAAGAGATCATAGACAGCGTTTTATAAATCATAGAAGTCACCCGGAGGATATATGGACTTTAAATTACATTCTGAATATAAGCCTACAGGCGATCAGCCGCAGGCAATAGAAAAGCTTGTGAAAGGCTTTAAGGAAGGCAATCAATTCCAGACTTTACTAGGCGTTACGGGTTCCGGAAAGACCTTCACGATGGCGAACGTGATCGCTGCTCTGAACAAGCCGACTCTGATCATCAGCCACAACAAGACCCTCGCCGGCCAATTGTACTCCGAGATGAAAGAGTTCTTCCCCGAGAACGCGGTGGAGTATTTTGTGTCCTACTACGACTACTATCAGCCGGAAGCCTATGTGCCTTCCACGGATACGTATATAGAAAAGGACTCTTCCATAAATGACGAGATAGATAAGCTGAGACTTGCGGCTACCGCAGCTCTTTCCGAGAGGAAGGATGTGGTGGTTGTTGCCAGTGTTTCCTGCATCTACGGACTGGGTTCACCGGATGACTATCTTTCCATGATCATTTCACTCCGGCCCGGACAGGAAAAGGACAGGGATGATGTGATACATGAGCTGGTGAATATCCAGTACACGAGAAACGACTCTGATTTCCACCGCGGAACCTTCAGGGTGAGGGGGGATGTGCTGGAGATCTTTCCGGCGGAAGAGGATGATACCGCAGTCAGGGTTGAATTCTTCGGGGATGAAATAGACAGAATAGTGACCATAGATGTTCTGACCGGGGAACCGAAGGAGGAGCTCCGGCAGATATCCATATTCCCGGCGTCCCACTATGTGATGCCCGCTGAAAAGATAGAAGCCGGTATAAAGAGGATAAAGGAAGAGCTGGACAGCCAGGTTAAGTATTTTAAGAGCCATGACAAGCTGATCGAAGCCCAGAGGATATCGGAGAGAACCAATTTTGATATGGAAATGCTTCGGGAGACGGGTTTCTGCAGCGGGATAGAAAACTATACGGGTCCCCTTTCCGGGAATCCCGCAGGAACACCGCCCACCACACTTATGGATTTCTTTCCCGATGATTTCCTGATAATAGTGGATGAGTCCCATATGTCGATCCCCCAGATAGGGGGCATGTTCAACGGAAACCTGTCCAGGAAGAATACCCTGGTGGAATACGGCTTCAGGCTGCCATCTGCAAAAGATAACCGGCCCTTATCCTTTGAGGAATTCGAGGGACACATCAATCAGATGCTCTTTGTTTCCGCGACTCCTGCAGGATATGAAGAGGAGCATGAGCTCCTCCGGGCGGAGCAGATCATACGTCCTACGGGACTTCTGGATCCGCCGGTAATTGTCAGGCCCACCGCAGGACAGATAGATGATCTTGTGGGAGAGATCAATAAGACTGTCAGGGACAAGAACAAGGTGCTGGTCACCACGCTGACAAAGAAGATGGCGGAGGATCTGACCAATTACTTAAGAGAAGCGGGAATAAGGGTGAGGTATCTGCATTCCGATATAGACACCCTTGAGAGAATAGAGATCATCCGGGATATGAGGCTGGATGTCTTTGATGTGCTGGTGGGTATCAATCTCCTGAGGGAGGGCCTGGATATCCCCGAGATTGCGCTTGTGGCGGTGCTGGATGCGGATAAGGAAGGGTTCCTACGTTCTGCAACGTCCCTTATACAGACTGTGGGAAGGGCTGCCCGCAATTCCGACGGCAGGGTCATCATGTATGCGGATATGATGACAGAATCCATGAAGACCTGTATAGATGAGACAGAGAGAAGGCGGGAGATACAGCAGAAATACAATGAGGAAAACGGCATTACTCCCCAGACCATTAAGAAGGCGGTAAGAGACCTTATCACCCTCACCAGATCCATTGAAAAGAGTGAGATGGAATTCAGGAAGGATCCCGAATCCATGGACAAGAAGGAACTTGAAAAGCTTATTAAACAGGTGGAAAAGAAGATGAGGGCTGCGGCGGCAGAACTTGATTTTGAAACCGCGGCGGAATTAAGGGACCACATGCTGGAATTAAGAACAAACCTCAATTCATTTCTGTAAGATGGCTTGGGAGACGGCTTTAAGACAGTCCTCTTACGGGATAGCGGAGCTTTCCGATCTGTTCCTTTACGTCCCGGAGATTCACGGGCTTTACCAGAAAGCCGCTGGCGGTGGTGGTCCATGCGTCCACGGCGTAATCGGGATAGCTGGTTACAAAGATAACATTGGTAAGAGGGTTGATATCCATAAGGGTTTTGCAGAGGTCTATCCCGCTGGATTTGCCTATCTCTATATCGAGAAAAGCGACTGAGATCTGTTTATCCAGGGCGAAATCAATGGCTTCGGAGGCTCTCAGGAACCCTGTTATTGAGGCCTGGGGCATAGCTTCCGACAGTACCGGAATGGCGCCGGTAAGAAGTATGGACTCATCATCCACAACGATGACTTCCGGAGGAGCCAGATCATCATTTGCAGAATTAGTCAGTACCGAAATATCCACATTTAAAATCTGGGCAAGGCGGGTCAGCAGGATAAGATCAGGAATACGCCTGCCTGTTTCCCAGTTGGCCACGCTGGATCTGTTCACAAACAGTTTCTGGGCCAGCTGCTGCTGTGAAAGATTCTTTTCCGCTCTTAAATTCTTAAGGGTTTCCCCAAAACGATTCGGCATATTTTTAGGATAATCTGTCCCATGGGATTATTCAATGTCAAAATTAAAAATACCGTTTCATAATGAAACATTTGCCTCGAAAAGAAAGTGCATATGACAGGCTAAATCTGTTATAATATGGCAATGGGGACTGAGGGGATAAATATGAAATTGAATTGAATAGAAGTATGGGCGTTAAAAACACGGATGAGAGAATACTTACCATAAGGAATGCTCTGATGGCCGTTCTGGTCATCGTGTTTTTTACGAGCATTATTCTGCTGTATTACACCATGCTCTATGATGAAAAAAAGCTGAACATCATCAGGAGCGGCGAGGTAGCAGCCAAAGAGTCAGCGGATCATATCAATCATTATCTTTCCACCAATATCGATTCTGTAGAGCTTGCAGCATACACACTGGACGAGATGATAACCGAACACAGGTCGGATGATGAGATACAGGATTATCTCGTAGGCCAGTCAACTGCTGTCAGAAGCGCTGTCATAGAGAATTCCACAGGACTGTACGGTTATATAAACGGCAGGTTCTTCAGCGGCACAAACTGGGAACCGCCGGCGGATTATGTTGCGACGGAACGTCCGTGGTATACCAGGCCCATGGAAAATCCGGGGCAGATAACCATACTGGATCCCTATGTGGATGTGCAGTCGGGAAATATCATGCTTGCGCTGGGACATACCCTTTGCGACGGGGTAAGCGTTGTGTCTGTTGACGTATCTCTTGACCAGATACAGAAGCTTACAGAGGATGCAGTGGCAAGCGGCAATTCGGATATGGAGATGCTGCTCAACGATAAGGGCGAGGTAGTGGCACACTCCGTTAAAGCCGAGATCGGAAAGGATTACGGAGCGGAGGCCGGCACATTCGGGGCGGAGCTCTTTGATCATATTAAAAACGGCGACAGCTATTTCGAATTCATATACATGGGGGAGGATTATATCGTCTATGTGGCGGATGTACAGAACGGATGGTTCTGTGTATCGGTCAAGGACGCCACCCGTGTATTCGGTTCCGTCAATACAATTCTTTTTATCACTATCTTTGTGGTGATAGCTATTGTAGCGATCATCAGCATGATCATGAAGCGCACCAACAGCTATCTGCAGATGTCCACCAAAGCTGTGGCTGCCAATGAGGCAAAGTCAGAGTTTCTTTCGAATATGTCCCATGAGATACGTACACCGATAAATGCTATGCTCGGCATGAATGAGATGATACTCCGGGAAAGTAATGACAAATCCATTCTTTCATATTCGGAGAATATAAAGACTGCCGGGAAGAGTCTTCTGCGTCTGGTAAATGATATTCTCGATTTCTCAAAGATAGAAGCGGGAAAGATGGAGCTCATAACCGTTGATTATGATCTTTCATCCCTTATAAGCGATCTGATAAATTCCGTTCATAACAGGACGGAGGATAAGGGTCTGACCCTTGAGCTGAAGCTGGACAGGGATATTCCGAGACACCTGCACGGAGACGAGATGCGTATCAGGCAGGTCATCTCGAATCTCTTAAGCAATGCCGTCAAGTATACGGAAAAGGGCGGCATAGTATTCAGCATGGGATATGAGTCCATAGACGGGGACGCCGGAAGTATCCTGCTGAAGGTATCCGTAAAGGACACGGGCATAGGAATAAAGGAAGAGGACAGGAAAAAACTCTTCGAACAGTTTGTCCGGATAGAGGAGGACCGGAACCGGAACATAGAGGGCACCGGCCTCGGCATGAATATAACGAAGAGCCTGCTTGAAATGATGGGCTCAACTCTGGAGGTTGAAAGCACCTACGGAGAAGGTTCGGTTTTCAGCTTTGCTCTGAAACAGAAGGTTACGGACCGGGAGCCTTTAGGAGATTATTCGGAGGCATACAGAAAGCAGCTCCTGGAAAAGGAGGGGTATCATGAGAAGTTTACGGCAAAGGATGCCCGTATTCTTGTGGTGGATGATAACCCGATGAACCTTCTGGTATTCAAGAGTCTCGTTAAACAGACAGGAGTGACGGTAGATACCGGGGACAGCGGTTTTGAAGCAGTCACACTGACATCAGGTACTAAATACGATATGATATTCCTTGATCATATGATGCCGGAAAAGGACGGTATCGAAACCCTGAATGAGATCAGGAATGATCCGGGTAATCCAAACAGGGATACGCCGTATGTCTGCCTTACCGCAAATGCCATATCAGGAGCCCGGGATATGTACATATCTGCAGGGTTTGACGACTATCTTTCAAAGCCTATTGATCCGGATACTCTTGAAGAGATGATGCTGGAATTCCTGCCGGATGAAAAGATAAAGATGTGGACTCCGGCCGGTGAAGAGACAGAGGATGATGACGCCAACAGTGAAAAGATAAGAGAAGCCCTTAAAGCTCTGACGGGCAGTCCAATCGATGCGGAAACCGGACTTAAGAACAGCGGGACGCCTTCCGCGTATCTTGCGCTGTTAAGGATCTTCCGTGAATCCATGGACGAAAAGGCGGATGAATTAAACCTGCTTTTCAACAATAAGGATTTTGAAAACTATACGATAAAGGTGCATGCCCTGAAGAGCTCTGCCAGGATAATCGGAGCGGGTGATTTCGGCGAGGAGGCTCAGGAACTGGAGAACGCCGGAAAAGCAGGGGATGAGGGTTATATCATAAGCCATCATGAAGCCTTTATTGATAAATACGATAAATTCAGGGAACCTCTGTCCGCGGTTTTTGCAGCGCTTGATTCTGATACGGAAAAGCCCGAAGCAGATCCGGATCTTATGAAAACTATTTTTGAGGAGATAAAATCAGCGGCTGTTGATATGGACTGTGAACGGCTGGATGCGATATTTGAAGAAATGCAGGATTACAGTATCCCCGCAGACAGCAGGGAACTGTATGAAAGACTCAGGGAATACTCTGAGAAGTATGAATATAAAAATATAACAGGTGCGCTATGAGCTACTGGATATTAGTGGTTGATGATGAACCATTAAGCCTTACAAATGCAAAAAATTTTCTCCGGACTCAGGACATGCGGGTCAGCTGCTTAAGGTCCGGTGCTGAAATGCTGGAATTTATCGAAAAGAATACGCCTGACCTGATCCTTCTGGACATCCTGATGCCGGATATGGACGGGTTTGAAACATACCGTGCGCTCCGGAAATATGAGGACCGGATGGGTAAAAGCCATATACCCGTGATCTTTCTCACCGGAGAGGACAACAGGGAAACAGAGCGGAGAGGTTTGAAAGCAGGTGCCTCCGACTATATCCACAAGCCCTTTGATGAAGACGTTCTGATCCGGCGTATCAGAAATACCATCGTGAACAGCAAGACCATAGAAAGTCTTACTGAGGAGGCCATGCTTGACAGGCTTACCGGTTTCCTGAACAAGGCGAGCGGCACCGAAAAAATATCGGAATTCTGCAGAAAAACCTCCGGAACCCTGATGGTTTTGGATCTGGATAATTTCAAGCTGGTAAACGATATATACGGTCATGACATGGGGGACCAGGTCCTTATGGCATTTGCCGCCATTGTAAAGAGCAATGTCAGAGACGGTGACGTGACCTGCAGGATCGGCGGAGATGAATTCATGACCTTCTTTCCGGAGATCACGGATGAGGATGCGGTACAGTCCCTGTCGAAGAGATTAAATGAAGAACTGGTCAGCGAAGCAGATTCACTGATGGGAAAGGATCACGGAATCCCGCTGGGAGTATCCATCGGAGCCGCACGTTCATCAGATAAGACTAATGATTATCAGATACTCTTCCAGTATGCGGACAGCGCGCTTTATGAGGTAAAACGTGCCGGAAAGCACGGGTACAAGATATATGATCAGGATATCATCAACGGAAGCCGGGAGGAGGATCTGGATCTTGAGCTTTCAAACATGATACAGATAATGTCGGAGCGGGGCGAAGGAAAGGGCGCCATGCTCCTCGGACAGGAAGCGTTTTCATGGAATTATCATTTTGTGGAAAGATTCCTGATACGATACGGAGGTACGGCGGTAAGGATACTCTTTTCCCTGTCATCGGAAGAAAGCGGGATGATCTTTTCCGAAATGGTATCGGAATTCGGAAAAGTTTTAAGGAATACATTGAGAAGGACAGATATGATCCTTCAGTGGCAGCAGAACAGATATTTTGTGGTTCTGCCCCTCCTTGCCGAAAGGGATATCTCCAAAGTAATAGACCGGATAATGAAAGCATGGAATGAATCCGGGTATCCGGGCAGGGTAAATATCAAATATGTGACCTCTCTTTTGAGAAAGGAACGTTATGAATCAAAAATCCAATGAAAAATTCATTGTAATGGTGGCAACCATCGCATCTGTCGGACTGGTCATAGAGGTCTTCCTGATGGGATGGGAGTTTTGGGTTCCTCCCATTATCATTGCGGGAATAATATCGCTATGGGCGCTTAATCTGACGGAGGGGATCCCTTACGAGATCAGGGAGATATATTACTTCGCCTATGCGGTTCTGATGCTTTTCTATCAGGGTGTTCACAGAACCAGCTTCATGGATATAGGAATAACCTGCACTCTGGTGATGGTCACATATTCCATGCTGTGCAGGGGTTATATGATGAATATTCTTCTGCTGGAGTATTTCACCCTCATATTCATTCACTGTATTAACCTGCCGGGGGGCGCGCCGATAGAATTCACCAGGCTTAATGTTACAAGGATGCTGCTCCATTTTGTGGTTGTCCTGTTTGTCTTTTTTATCAATATCAGGATGATCAATGACAGGGTAGAGGATAAAGATGAGCAGAAACTGAGGGAAGACAGGATGGAGGCAAATGATGCCAGTATGGAGGATTTTCTGTCCAATATCTCCCATGAACTCAGAACTCCCGTAAATGTTGTTAACGGTATGTCTGACCTTCTGATCAAGAAGGGAGTGGGGTATGAAGCGGATTCCATAAGGCAGGCCGGGGTGAGGCTCGCTTATCAGATAGAGGATATACAGGATTATACGGAGTGCAAAAGACAGAGTATTTTCCTTGAAGAAGATGATTATATGAGCACATCCCTTATAAATGATGTGGTTACGGCCTTTCGAATGAGTGACAAGACCGGAGATCTGGAACTGGTTGTGGATCTGGATCCGAATACTCCTGCAATGATGCGGGGTGATATCAAAAAGCTCCATAAGATCTTCAGACACCTTCTGGAAAATGCGGTTAAATTTACAAGAGCCGGCGGTGTATATGTAAGGATGTACACTGAAAATAAGGATTACGGCGTAAATCTTATCATCGAGCTTACCGATACCGGTATAGGAATGAGCAGAAATGCGATCCGGTCAGTCACGGAGGGAATGTATCAGGCGAATAAGAAAAGAAACCGAAGCTCCGGCGGTATAGGTCTCGGTCTCTTCATTGTGTATGGATTTGCCCACAGAATGGGTGGCTTCGTAAAGATTGAAAGCGAGGAAAAGAACGGTTCTACCATCCGGGTAACCATTCCGCAGACCGTTGTGGATGCAAAACCCTGCCTGAAGCTCGAAGAAGGCTTTGACTCCGCAGTGCTCTTCCATGTAAGACCGGATAAGTATAAGGTTCCGAGGATCCGTGATTTCTACCGCAGCATGGCAGCAAATCTTGCAACCGGAATCCATGTTCCGCTGTATTCCGCAGAAACGGTTTATGAGGTTGAGAGATTAAAGGAAAAACTGAAAGTCAGCCATATCTTTATGGGTGAGGAAGAATATGAGGAGAACCGGGGATACTTCGAGGAGCTTGCAAAGGAAGACATAGTGATCGTGGTGACTGCCGGACCCGACCTCAGGGTCGGAAATGACAGCAGGATTATGCTGATGCCGAAACCTCTTTATGCGTATCCCATACTGAAGGTACTTAATGAGGGATCGAATGCTGATGACCTTGATATCCAGGAAACCAGAGAAAGACCTGTATTTAAGGATGTGAAAGCGTTGATCGTTGATGATGAGCCCATGAATCTGGTGGTTGCATCCATGCTTTTCCGGGACTATGAGATGATCATCGATACGGCAGACAGCGGAAAGGAAGCCATTCATAAAGTCCACAATAATGATTATGATCTGGTATTCATGGATCACATGATGCCGGAAATGGACGGAGTGGAAGCAATGAAACAGATAAAGGCACTGGCGTCAGATATGGGTAAGACTATTCCGGTCGTAGCCCTTACAGCCAACGCTGTTTCAGGTGCGAGGGAAATGTTCATAAAGGAAGGCTTCGACGGATTCATCGCGAAGCCCATAATCACATCTGATTTTGAACGGGTAATGCTGAAGATAGTATCCGGGTCAACGTCAGGCAGAGGAGGTGAGAATATATGAATCCCGTAAAACTCATACAATCTGCCATTGATGTCATAAAGGATCCGAACAGGGATTTCACGGAAAGGATCTATCTGATACTGTCCCTGGTATCAGAGATCACAGCTACTGTTGCCCTGATAGGAGATCTCTTCATACATGAGAATCCACAGGAAATAATCGTTATAGTCCTGTCCCTGATCTTTGTGCCGGCTGTAGCACTGATAGGCCTCTATTTTGATAATCTGAAGCTGGCCATACGGTTAACCGTTATCGGCATTGTATTTGGCGTGCTTCCGGGACTTTTCTTCTTCGGAGGAGGAGTAAAGGGCGGAGGAGTTATCTGGATCATTTTCGGTTTTATGTATGTGGGACTGGTTCTCCGCGGAGCATGGCGAAATGTGATGTTTTCGCTGATCGCGATCTTATCCCTCGGATGTTATGTGATCAACTACTATTATCCCTGGTGGGTGTACCGCCATTCCACCAGCAAGCACTACATTGATTCCTTTATATCGCTAATTCTGGTGGGCGTTCTCAGCTTTGTCATGACCTGGTCCCAGGGACGTCTTTTCAGGGATGAGAATGAACGTGCGAAGAAGGCGGCGGAAAAGGCGGAGGAGCTGACCAGATCCCAGAACCGCTTCTTTTCCAGTATGAGCCATGAGATCCGTACGCCCATCAATTCCATACTGGGACTGAATGAACTGATACTCAGGGATCAGAACGCTACAGATGACATCATTAAGGACGCAACAGGAATACAGGGATCCGGCAAAATGCTCCTGGCTCTTATCAATGACATACTGGATTTTTCCAAGATAGAAGCCGGCAGCATGGATATAGTACCCGTAGATTACCGGGTAGGAGATCTTCTTTCGGAGATCGTCAATATGATGTGGCTCAGAGCCACTGATAAGGGACTGGGCTTTGAAGTGACTGTGGATCCGGATGTGCCTGTGGTACTGTACGGAGATGAGGTCCGTATAAAGCAGATCATCATAAATCTTCTGAATAATGCGGTCAAATACACGGAAAAGGGAAAAGTAGGACTCCGTGTGGAAAGCCGGGATCTGGATGATGACAGAGTAGAACTCATGATCTCAGTTTCGGATACGGGAATGGGAATAAAGAAGGAGGATCTGCCCTATCTCTTTAATGCATTCAAGAGAGTTGATGAAGGAAAGAACAGACATATAGAGGGTACCGGACTGGGTCTCAGCATCGTTAAGCAGCTGATAGAGCTTATGGATGGAGAGGTGACAGTCAACAGTATCTATGGGGAAGGCTCTACCTTTACGGTCCTTATTAAACAGGTTGTTTCGGATCATTCTAAGATCGGAGAACTCAATATCCATAACCAGCAGATGGGTAAGAGAAGTAACTACGAGAGCAGTTTCCTGGCGCCTGAAGCCAGGATCCTGATAGTGGATGACAACGAGATGAACCTGGAGGTTGAGGGGCGTCTCCTGGAAGATACGGATATGAGCATCGACAAGGCTCTTAGCGGCAGGGAAGCGCTGGAAATGAGCCAGAAGGTGCATTATGACGCCATATTCATGGATCATCTGATGCCGGAGATGGATGGTATTGAATGTCTGAAGAATCTCCGCAATCAGGAAGGTGGCTTAAACAGAAATACTCCTGTCATCATTCTGACTGCCAATGCAGGCAGCGAAAACAGGGAACTCTATAATATGGCGGGCTTTGACGGATATCTGGTAAAGCCGGTTTCCGGCGAAGCCATGGAGGATATGCTGATCCGCCATATCTCCAGTGAAAAAGTCATATTACGAAATGTAATGCTGGGCGATGATCAGAACATTCATGCTGACAAATATGCGGAAAAACTTCCGGTCATCATTACTTCCTCAGGTATGTGCGATTTGCCGGATTCCGTGGTACGCAAACTCCATATTCCCATCATTCCCTTCACCATTACAACAGATGAGGGTGAATTTAAGGACGGGATCAATCTGGATGCAAATGAGCTTATCAGACACATGGGGGCCGGAAAGGATGCGGTTTCATCGCCTCCGGATGAAGCTGCCTATACGGAATTTTTCGCAGAGAACTTAAAGAGAGCGCATCATCTCATACATATTGCAATTACATCGAGTATGAGCAAGGATTATACGACGGCATCCGAAGTGGCGAAATCCTTTGATAATGTCTCTGTCATCAATTCAGGGGCTATATCCAGTGCAACCGGTATACTTGTTCTCATTGCCTGCAAGCTTGCACAGCAGGGCATGCAGGTAGAGGATATTGTTTCGGAGCTTGAGATGGTTAAGCGCCGACTGAAGTGCAGCTTTGTTATAGACAGAACGGAATACATGGCGAGAAGGGGCCTTGTGAGCAGAAGGTTTAACAGGATCACGGATATCCTTAATATCCACCCTGCCCTCAGGATAAAAGATGATAAGGTGGGTCTCGGAGGCATGTGGCTCGGAAGGACAAAACGGGCATACAGAAGGTATATCAGCAAAGCCCTGCCGCCGGATTCCATTCCCGATCCCGAGGTTGTTTTCATTACCTATGTCGATCTGCCGACGGAAACTCTTAACTGGATCGAAGATGAGATTAAAAAGCTTGCCTACTTTGAACATGTGATATTCAAGCAGGCGTCAGCAGCGATATCTTCAAACTGCGGTCCGGGAACCTTCGGAATACTGTATTTCCTGAAGTCCAACAGAACATATAACATTTCCTCCTTTATCGATGATGTGGTAAGAGATCATGAGATGCCGGATAATGACGATGGACACGAAGAAGCAGTTGGTGAAACCGACATCCTTGAGGAAACAGTTTATGAAGAGGAGGATCAGGACAATGCTGTTCCGGTGGAGGAATCTCTGCCTGATAACGGGGATGCTTCCGGAGATCAGTGGTATAATAACCTTAAGTGTATAAATACCGAAGCCGCCATAAAGAACAGCGGTTCAGCCGAGGCCTTTAAGACGGTGCTGGAGATCTTCTATAATTCCATTGGAGATAAGCATGCCGAGCTTATGAACAGTTTCTCATCAGAGGATTGGGAGACCTATACGATAAAGATACACGCCCTGAAGAGTTCGGCAAGGCTGGTAGGTGCCCTGGATCTCGGAAGCAAGGCAGAGCTTCTGGAAAAGGCAGGAAAAGAAAAGGATATAGATTATATCAGGGAAAACCATTCCGCTGCCATGGCGGATTATCTGTCATTTAAGGATACTCTTGCGCCGGTATTCTCAGAGGATGCAGCGTCAGAGGAACAGGTTGAAGAGGCTAAGCCGGAAGCAGACAGCTTCATCATGGAAAGCGTATTTGCAGAACTCCTTGATGCGGCTGAACAGAAGGACCGTGGCAGGATAGAGGGCATCATAGATGAGATGAGTGCCTACGCCATTCCCGCTTCCGACAGGGATAAATATAACAGTGTCCTGGAAAAAACAGCTTCCATGGATTATGGCGGGATCATAGCCGTGCTTGCTGACAAGCCTGAAAAGGAACAGGAAGAGGAGGGAGCGATCAGCGATGATGCGGTACGTGAAAACCTCGGGAAGATCCTCAGGGGAGAAATAAATTATACGTCTTCGAATTTTGCGTTCAACATATTGCTGGCAAAACTCAGAAAGGCCGTGAAGGCAAATCCTGGAAGCCTGGATTCCTGCCTGAAGGAAATAGACGGATTCTTCGCAAAATATCCCATTGTTGCGAAGGCGGATCTCGCAAATATAGCTGCACTTTAATTTATAAGGAGGTATAGATATGCTTTGTACTTTGGAGGAAACCATTAAACTTATTAATGAGGGAAAGGTTCTGCATATAGCAGCGGATGATTCCCTGCTGCAGCAGCTGCCAAAGGGTCGGTGGATGGGCGGAACCACACCCTATCTGATGAGTGAGAAAGGGGGTATACAGACCACTGAATGGCTCCTGGTGGATGAGATCGGATATGCAGATGAAGTCAGGATAGTGAGCTATGGAAAATATAATATTTTCCAGGTGGTTGAGGATTGTTATGAGAACGGCCTTACAATACTGATCATGCCTTATGGTTCCGGGGTTTCAATACAGTATTCCAAGGGGGCACCTGAGATCGAGGAACTGCTCATGCATCCTATAGTGGGATGGATAGCGGGCTTTGATCTGGAGAAGGGAGGAATACCCAGGGTTTATGACGGTACGGTTGGAGAATCATATACGGACAAAGCGGTTGTAATGTATTTGAAGCTTCCCGAAGGAAAAACCGCTATGATAAATATGATCAACATCTTTTCCGATGATAAGAGTGAGCCTCCGATCTGCTTTAATGCAATAGACTACAGCGTGAAAAACTGCAAGCTTGACGGAAAGGAGATCAATCTGGCGGAATATATCGAAGGCAATAAGCTTGACACCGATATGCCTATTTTAACAGAATATAACGGCGTATATCTCAATTCTACGGTTAAAAGCGTGGAAAACGGGGAGGTGACCTTCTACGCCCCTATATTCAGGGATATGGATTATCGTTTTGCTGTACCCGTGGAAGATTACGCCGCGGAATTCAGGAGGAAAATAAGTGAGGCAGGAGCTACAAACCCTGTATTCTCATGCAACTGTGTTCTTAATTTCATTAAGGGCGAGCTGGAAGGCAAGGAGATACCTCCATTTACCGGACCTGCTGCTTTTGGTGAGATAGCATACCATCTTTTGAATCAGACTTTGGTGTATTGTGAGATCATTTGACGCATTTATTGAAAATGTTATCAGTATAAATGATACCGTAAACGGCTTTGCCTGGGGAACATTCGGACTGGTGCTGCTTATCGGCACAGGACTTATATGTACCGTGATCACCGGATTTTTCCAGATCACGCATATCAGGCACTGGTGGATGCAGACCTTCGGCATCATGAATGGAGAAGGCAGGATCATTAATGATGCCGGTGCATTATCCCAGTACAGGGCGTTTTGTACTGCGCTCTGCGCCACCATCGGCACAGGCAATATAGCGGGAGTATCTACGGCCATATGTCTGGGAGGACCGGGAGCGGTACTCTGGATGTGGGTAGCGGCCTTTTTCGGAATGATGGTAAAATACGCAGAGAATGTCCTCGGTATGTATTACAGACGGCGTAATTCCGAAGGCGCGTGGTCCGGCGGTCCCATGTACTATCTGCAGGATGGACTGGGCTCCATAAAGCACTGTAAAAAGATTGGCAAGGCACTTGGTGTCATCTTTTGTATTTTTACAGCCTTCGCTTCATTCGGTATAGGAAACATGGGTCAGATCAACAAGATCACGATAAATTTTGAGACCGTGTTTCTGTCGGGCATAAGGCGTGATCTGGTCTTCGGTGTACCGAAGGTAAACTGGATCATAGGTGTTACACTGATGGTTGCTACTGCGGTGATACTGGCCGGAGGCTTCAGAAGAGTGGCTGCCGTCTCCGAAAAGCTGATACCCTTTATGTCAGCCGTTTATATAATCGGGTGTCTGATCGTGATATTACTGCATATTACGATGGTTCCGGAGATTTTTTTATCGATATTCAGACTGGCATTCGGACAGGCTGCCTTTAAGGGAGCCGCAGCGGGAATCTCTGTACGTCTCGCACTGAATACGATTAAAAACGGATGCAAGAGAGGAGTCTTTTCCCATGAGGCAGGCCTGGGGTCATCTGTAATAGTACATACCAACAGCTGCGCAAGGGAACCTGTCCGTCAGGGATTATGGGGTATCGCCGAGGTCTTTCTGGACACCATGATCATCTGTACGATGACGGCGCTGGTTGTATTGTCTTCCGGCGGTATTGATCTCTCTACCGGTCTCATCAGGGCAGGGTATAATGATTCGACACTGGTTGCCATGGCCTTCGGTGCTTCTTTCGGGAAACCGGGAGAATGGTTTGTGGTTTTTGTTATCACGCTTTTTGCTTTTACAACTGTCCTGGGATGGTCCTACTACGGTGCCAAGGTGGTAGAATATCTGTTTGGTGTAACAGTTGGAAGGATATACCGTTTTATATTTATCATCCTTATAGTTTTCGGGGCAGTAATGGAATCAAATCTCGCGTGGGATATTTCAGATACCTTTAATGGTCTGATGATGATACCGAATCTTATAGGCATTCTTGTCCAGACGCCGCTTATTATAAAACTTACGCAAAACTACATAGAGCGCAGGGTGAAGGGAGTGGATATCGAGCCCATGCTGTCATACGATCCGCATATACAAAGAGATGCTGCAAATGCGATAAAAAAAGGAATCGGATAAAGAAGTTGTCATCCTTGCAAAGGTAAAGATCTGAAAGAAAGGGAAGGAGAAATAAATGACTATTATCAAAAAGAAAATAGTGATACTGCTGTATCAGTACAGCGTGGTGGTAAAGGGTATAGAAAACAGGCTGAAGGAATTTGGATATGAGGTAGAGATCCTTACGGGAGCCTTCGGAAATATCAGGGACTATGATCCGTCTTCCGTTGTTTTTTTGATGTATCTGCCCGGAGATATCACGGATGATGAAAGAAAGATGAGCATTCTCGGAGAGATCTCCCAGATGGTTCTGTATCAGAGAGCCGGAATGATAATCCTTGGAGAGAAGTCATTCCAGGCGGAGCTTATTCAGAAAATGCCGGATCTCCAGAGGTTTGAATGGGAAAATAAGCCTGTGGATATGGATAAACTGGGATCTGTTCTCGACAATATGTTTATTACCCTGGCAGGAGTATCATCAGATAAGAGAAGGATACTTGTCGTTGATGACGATCCGGCCTATGCCCAGATGGTCAGAGCCTGGATAAAGCATGACTTTAAGGTGGACGTGGTGACTGCCGGAATGCAGGCTATAAGCTTTCTCATTAAAACCCAGGAGAAGGATCCTGTAGATCTCATCCTCCTTGACTATGAGATGCCGGTTGTTGACGGCCCGCAGGTGCTGCAGATGCTGAGACAGGAGCCGGCAACGGCCAAGATCCCCGTGGTCTTCCTGACCGGTGTGGGAACCAAGGAGGCAGTCGGACGGGTTATGGAACTGAAGCCTGACGGGTACATCCTGAAATCCACAACAAGAGCTGATCTGCTCGCAAATCTTCACAAGAGACTGGGTTGAGGAATAAAGATACTGACCTTTGTTCCTCCCCCTTTCCGGGGTTCAATTGTCAGGGTGCCGTCGCACATGTATTTCAGGCGCTCCCGGATATTTTTCAGCGCGATATGCGGTTCGTCGTCTTCTGTCATTGTAAAACCGCGGCCATCGTCTTCAACTATCACGGTATTGCCCTTCGCTGATTCCAGAACGCTTATCGTGATATGGAGCGGATCCAGTTCGGGATCCAGCCCATGCTTTATACAGTTTTCCACAAGGGGCTGCAGTGTCAGGGGAGGAATGCGGAATACCGGTATTCCTGCGAAATCATATTTGACAAAGAGATGTCCCTCAAACCGCGTCATTTCCACTGCCAGATACGCCTTTGTGTGTTCCAGTTCTTCAGCAAAGGGAATAGTATCTTTTTTGCCAATGGCATTGAAATTCTTTCTCAGATATACGGAAAAGTCCAGCGTTACCTGCTGGGCCTTTTTTATGTCCTGTTCACAGAGGTAATATATGCTGGTCAGTGTGTTGTAAATGAAATGAGGACGCATTTCAAGCATAAGGATGCTGAGCTTCTGTCCGGCGATCTCTTCCTGCTGTTTTATATACATTTCGATCTGTTCCCTGATCAGTAATCCCAGCATAAATGCCGAAGCGTCGGATGTTCCGATAACCACCATCAGGAGACCGTACCAGGCCATCTGAATGGCCATGCAGACAAGTGGAAGTATGAGGTAGGTAAGGAAGGCCGCAAACTGTCTTTTGGATAGTTCCTTCCTTTGATGATACAGGCAGAGAAGATTTAACAGCATCAGAAAAAGCGGGGGAGTGAGAAGAACAGGATACAGGGATCCGGTTTTCTTTTCCTGCCGCTGAGAGTCAGGATATAGCAGGTTAAAAGAGGCATACAAAGGGATGATAATAAGGATTCCATAAATACTGCAGCCTTTGAAAGCATCAAATACCCCGGAACCAGATATACAAGGGAGATCTGGGATAACAGATCGGATGAGATATATGCTGTGAGCAGACTGAAAAAGGCAATAAAAAACATACGGTCAGTCTTCTGCAGGTTGGGGAAAGCAACAGAGAAGATCAGACCCATAAGCACTATTGTAAGACCACTCACAACAGTAATCAGATTTATAATATCCAGAGCATCGAAGACATACATTTATGTAAACCCCTTTTTATTTCTATCTATTGTATCACGAGACAGGTTTATGTGCAGAAAAATATTTTGAGCGTATCTTTCTGTAATGAATTATAATTAAGAGATAAATAGCAAAGGAGTTTTTTATAATATCAGGAGGTTTGGCATGATTAAAAGACATATAAAAAGGGCATCAGCGGTTCTGCTCACTGCAGTTCTGCTGCTCGGAGGATGCGGCAGCGCTTCGGCGGATAAGGGAAATGCAGCCGCTGATAAAGCAAATCCCGAAGACTTCCTTATTGAGGGCGTGGTTCCGATTACCTGGGAGCCTTCAAAGGATCATCTGATCATTGAGGGCGATGAGGCAAGAGAGCTGTACACCCGCATAAAGAATGAGGATTATCCCAGTCTTGAGGAACTGAAAAAGAGTCCCGTTATCTCTCAGATAGATTCTCTTTCCGATTATTATATTGCTCTTTACGGGAAAACCATAGACATAGATACGGCGGAAAGGAAAAAGCTCCGGGAGGATGTTCTGGAGGAATTCCTGAACATAGGTTCTGCCAGGACAGACAGCACCGATCCGGATACCGGAAGGGCTCATTATGTGTATGACGGGTCTGTAAATAAGGATTATGAAATGGAACTGGTACTCGGTCTTCCGGCATCCGGAAAATCAACAAGGGTCACGGATCCGGACAGCGAGGAAATGGGTGCATTTATCCTGGACTGTGATGTGATAAAGGAGCTGATACCGGAATTTCAGGAGTCCCATGGCGGCGCTGCCGATGCGGTGCATATGGAAAGCATGGCCATTATGGAAGAGGCCATAAAGAGCTTTACCGAGGGTGATATGAAGGGGACAAACGTGATACTGCCGCTGGTGGCGTCGGATTTTGACTATCTGATGAACACATATATCAAGCCCTTTGAAGATGCCGGCTACAATGTCAGGGCAAAGTTCGTACCCTGTGAGGAAAATGTCAGCATGGCAAGAAATGTGGCAAGGGAGCTGGAGACAGGACGTATTATTAACAGCAAGGTGGTATTCTCGTTCGGATCAAAGCCGGAGGAAGTTTACAACAAGCTTTCTGTAATGACTAATAAAAAGGGTCTTCCCTATGGTATTGAAGAAGAGGAAGAACAGAAAAAGGCGGCTTAGTTAGGGTAGGGAGAT
>JAIKXV010000039.1 GCA_024683935.1 Lachnospiraceae bacterium
CTATCCTGGGAAGCAGCAGGGATCAAGCTGCATAACAGCATCAACGGCCTCATCCGGAGGAATGTGTTCAAGGATACATATCGTGCCGATCACCTGTGGCTTGACTGCGGTAATGAGAATACCCGCATCACCTGTAACAGATTCCTGAATGGTATAGAACAGAGGGAAGCGATATTTATCGAATGCACGAAGGACGGCGTCAACCTGATAGATAACAATATCATCTGGGAGGTAGAGGGCAGATTTGATAAAGATAAGGTTTCTCCGGAACCCGGTTCTTCCGGATGGTACAAACTGGCGGAAAAAGAGGAGATAAACGGATACGGGGTTTACTGTGAGGGAACAGACAGACTGATAGTGGCCCATAACCTGATAGGGAAGTGCCGTCACAGCGGATATTATGCAAAACCCGTGAGCTTCAGGATGAAGGGCATGGAACGGGGAGGAACGTCGAGAAAAGCAAGGATCCTTAATAATATCTTTTACGACTGCGGCGAAGCGGCCATCGTATTTCCCACAGAGGACAACGAGGCGGAGGGAAATCTGTATCTCTGCATGGGAGGCGGCTATCTCCGAATCATGTATCCGGCTCCCGAAGTATGTCTGGACCTGAAAACATGGCAGGAGTTCTACGGGTTTGATAAGTCCGGAGAATATGGCTGGTTTGCCTTTGAGTATGAGGGGGAAAAAGGAACCTTCAGCATAAAGGACAGAACAGATGAACCGGTAAACGCCCCCGGGCCGTATAAGGAGGTCAAGGTGAACCGCAGTGCGGATACGGTGCGGCCCGTCAGCACGCCGGAATGCGTGAACTGCGATATTACGGGAAAGAAAAGGGAAGAAAATTCTCTTCCGGGACCGTATGTTTCCTGGAATTGAAGGATAATAAGAATTGTTAGAAAGAAAAGCTAAAAGTAAGGAGGTTTGACCAATGTTTGATTTTAAGTATTATACACCTACAAAAGTTGTGTTCGGCAAGAATACGGAGAGCCGGGTCGCGAAGCTTATAAAGGAATTTGGAGGGACAAAGGTCCTTATCCATTATGGAGGAGGAAGCGTTGTCCGTTCGGGACTCCTTAAGCGTGTCACGGATACGCTGGATTCCGCGGGGATAGAATATGTTACACTGGGCGGCGCTGTGCCGAATCCGCATCTGGGACTTGTGTATGAAGGCATAGAACTGTGCAAAAAGGAAAAGATCGATTTTCTCCTGGCCGTAGGAGGCGGAAGTGCCATAGATTCAGCCAAGGCCATCGGTTACGGCGTGGTAAACGAAGGTGATGTGTGGGATTTCTATGACTATAAACGCAAGGCGCAGGGGTGCCTTCCTTTGGGTGTCATCCTTACCATCGCGGCAACAGGAAGTGAGATGAGCGATTCCTCTGTCATCACAAAGGAAGAAGGCCTTGTGAAGCGGGGCTACAGCTCTGATTACAGCCGTCCGAGATTTGCCATTATGAACCCCGAGCTGACCATGACACTGCCTGATTATCAGACAGCCTGCGGATGTACCGACATCATGATGCATACCATGGAGAGATACTTTACCAATGGCGGAAATATGGAGATCACGGATGCTCTGGCAGAGGGACTGCTTAAGACCGTTAAGAAAAATGCCATCATTCTCCGGGATGATCCCCGGAACTATGATGCACGGGCAGAGGTCATGTGGGCAGGAAGCCTGGCACATAACGGACTTACAGGATGCGGAAACGATGGCGGAGACTGGATGACCCATAAGCTTGAGCATGAACTGGGAGGCCTCTATGATGTGGCACACGGAGCAGGCCTTGCTGCTATCTGGGGCAGCTGGGCAAGATACGTATTTAAGGACTGTCTTCCCAGATTTAAGAGGTTCGCGCTGAATGTAATGGAAGTAGAGGATTATGGCAGTGATGAAGAGATCGCTCTTTCCGGCATTGAGGCAATGGAGGAATTCTACAGGAGTATAAATATGCCCACAAACCTCCGGGAGCTGGGGGTAGAACCTACGGAGGAAGAGCTGGCCCTTATGGCAAAGAAGTGCGCGGACGGGGTAGGCGGTGAAATGGGCTCAGCCAAAGTCCTGAACGAAGAAGCAATGCTTGCTATCTACCGGGCAAGCATGTAACAGTGAAAAGGCATTGGAGCAAATATGGATTTCAGTACGTATGAAGTATATGATTTTGATCATGTGAGCGCTTTCAATATGTCCACGGGATATAAGGAGAGGAGCTACCAGAACCATTGGCATTCCTACGGAGAGATCCTTCTGGTGGGACCCGGCAGGACAAATATATACAGTGTGGGTAATAATACCTACGAGCTGGTGCCGGATGATCTGGTCATCGTATGGCCGATGGAAATGCACTCTATCGTTGACGCCGACAGGAGAGAATCGCTGGTGATCCAGTTTTCCAATGCCTTTATCAATTCCCTTTTCGATCTGCGTCGGATCATGCATATTTATCGCAACCTGCATATCATATGTGTTCAGGCTCATCCGGAGCTGGCAGCCAAACTGAAAGCCATCGCATATCAGATGAAGGATATATTTTTTTCGGACAGACAGGACCGGGAGATCAGATGCTGTATGCTGCTCATGGAGTTCATGCTGACGCTGTTCGAATACAGGAAGGAGCTGGCACCGGAGCTTTCCGACGAGGACAGCTACGGATATGCCGATGATGTTATGAGGCGTATGATCCGGGTTACAGATCATATCAAGAATAATCTGACGGCAGACGATCTTTCTCAGGGCACCATGGCTGAAATGGCCGGTATAAGCAGGGATTATTTTTCCAGGATATTCAAGAATGTTACCGGCATGAATTACAGTAAGTGGCTGAACATGATAAGGCTTGAAAAGGCCACCGAACTCCTTTCGGAAGAGGGGAAAACCCTGACAGAGATCGCAATGCTTTCTGGATTCCAGAGTATCCCGAGTTTTAACAGGGTATTCCGTGAGGAGAAAGGAATGGCTCCCGGAGAATACAG
>JAIKXV010000046.1 GCA_024683935.1 Lachnospiraceae bacterium
ATGAGTTCTCAATATGCTCAAAAACCTTGTAATTACAACATTTCCCCGGCTTTTCGAGAAAAAATCAACAGATTTTTCCTGCTGACGCAAAATAAATCAGCAACAAATCAGCAGACCGCTTCGGGAGGAAAAAATAAATCAACAGCAAATACGTCTCCTCTTCCTCCTTTATTTTTCAATGGTTCCCGGCGGTCAAAAAACTGCCTTTACCCTCTCACGCTATTTTCTGGAGGTTCGATTCCGATACGAGCTACTATAGAAGTCAACGGGGACGGTTCTCGTTGACTTCTTTTTTATGCTTTCTGAATTCGCCCGCCGTCCTCCTCTATTTCAAACTCCAAATCCAGATTTGAGGCTTTCTTCATAAAAAACAGTATGATCGTCATTTCCTGTGATACCGGCGTGATTACCAGACCTTGATCCTGTCCTCCGGAGCCAGGTACATGCCGTCGCCTTCTTTAATTTCATAGAAATCCAGGAACTCATCGTAGTTCTGAAGCGGGATATTGGCGCGGTAGGCTTCCACCGGATGCTCATCGGTGGCAACGTATGCCTTTTCCGCTTCCTCATAACGCGCCTGCTTCTGAATGATGGCAACCTGTTTAAAGAACGTGTCATAATCGAAGTTCTCCTGCTGTCTTGCAATGGAGAGCAGGCACTTTAAGGCGCTGAGATCCGAAACAGCTTCTTTCTGGATAAACTGCGCCCCTTCTTCTCCATAGGGAGTATCGGAAACCTGAGGCATCGGAACCAGATCACTGTAGTATTTGAGCAGTTTATCCATCCGTTTCTGGAAAGCAGCCCGATCTTCCTCGGTCCACCAGTTCTTCAAGGCTCCGTCCTTATCATAATCGGCACCTTCACTGTCAAAGGCATGGGTGATCTCATGTCCTACTATCATGCAGAGGCCGCCCAGATTCTTTTCCAGCGGCCAGTCCGGATTATAATAATCCCCGCCGCAGATGCCGGCAAAAATATTGATGGAGTTGTCCTACTGCAGATAGCAGGCTCCGAGAGTGCTGTAGTAAACATCATATCTCATGTAGCCTTCGTCATTTCTATGGGACAGCGGAGCCGCCTCCCACTTCCTGGAAAATCTTCTTCCCTTTATAATGGCATCGAGTGCCGTTTCTCCTTCATCAGCGCTTTTTATGGCATCGCAGTTGACATCATATACTTTATCCGGATAGCAGATATGCAGCTTAAAGTTATCCAGCTTCTCGATGGCGGCCGCCTTTGTCTCATCAGAGAGCCAGTCTTCTTCCCTGATCATATCCCGGTAGGCATCGAGCATCATATTTGTCAGATCCGTTACCTTTGGCTTGATACTTTTATCAAAGCAATAGTCGATATACATCTGATCCAGCATGGACGGCACCGTGGCTTCCATCGTTTTCATTGCATAATCTTCGGCATTTTTTATGGTCTCTGTGCCATTGATCTTTGCTGTCTCTTCGTAGGTCTCCCAGTCGCAGTATCTTGTAAACTCCAGAAGGATATTTACAAGGGTCCAAGCCTTGATGCCTTCGAAGTTTTCATCTGTATAACTCTCATCAAGGCAGTCAAGAAGCTGCGGATACTGTATACTGACCTTTCCTTTGAAATTGATATCATAGCCTAAAGACCTCAGAATATCAGCATAAGGAAGGTTTTTATACCGTTCTTCAAATTCTGAAACTGAAAGGAAAACGGTGTAATCTGCTGTCGGATCGATACCTTCAACTGTTGGCAGGAAATTGTGTTCAAATCCTTTTGCTGTGTCAAAGATCGCCTTCGCATCGTTTTCGGAATATCCGAGACGCTTCAGCATATACTCTGCGGTCTGGCGTTTTATGGACAGGGCAGGGCTTTCATTTCCGTCCGGCTGAAAGTCTTCGGTTTCATCCCCAAGCATAGTCTGACTCAGGATATTCAGCATATTATAAAATGGTTCCTGCGGCTCCGTTGCGAACGTGACCGTCAAAACAGGCGTCCCATAGAGATTTCGCTCCGGATCAGAATAGTATTTCGTCATCTCCTCAACGGAGGAAATGGACATAAGATCGTCCACATAGGGCTTCAAGGGATCAAGGCCTTCTTTATTCCTTGTGTCCCAGTCCGTAAGCAGCGCATAATAGTTCTGCAGTGTTGTCAGAGCCTGATCATCTGTCTTTTCGCCGGTTAAAACGGCAATCTTTGCTGCGGTAATATTGTCGGTCTGCTCTGTTCTGGCCGAAACATTTTCTGCGCCCTCTCTGATTTCAACCTTCTCAGCCCAGTCCCGGTTAATGGCTGCTGCAAAATCATCCCTAAGGATGATCTCACCCAAGCCCTCATAGGTTCCGTATATACCGGAGTCAATCCACATTTCACCGGGACGCTCACCAGTGCTCTTTTCTGCCTGTGTTGTCACTTCTTTCGTTGCAGATTCTGTCTGCAAGGTGGAGACAGGCTCAGTCTGAGTCTCGGTCGGGCTCTCAGTGGGGGAGGAACTGCCGCAGCCGGAAAGCGCCATGTTTGCAATCAGTAATATTGATAAAATGATTGTGATAGGTTTTTCTTCATAAGCATTCCTCACATAGTATCAAATTTTGTTGATTCTATAATTAAACACTTAAGACTTCAAGGTTAGCTGTGCAGCCTTTCGAAATATGGAATAATTGCCCCGGTCAGACCTTAAAAGTCTATATTTCTTATTAATTCCTGATGATCTCCACTACTTCTCCAATGAACATATCATGAGGCGCGTCTCCCTCATAAAGGGCTTTCGCGATATCCTCCGGAATTCCCTTCACTTCAAGTCTCTGTTTCATTAGTTTCCTGCAAACTATCGTGATCCCGGCTTCTTTGAAACTCATGGATCCGGATACGGAAACAGGTGTAAGTCCCGACTCCTTCATCTTATCCATATCTCGTCCGGATCTGGAACCCAGTACTCCAAGAATCTGCTTATACTGCTCCGGGTAAAAACTTACGGTGAAGTATTCATT
>JAIKXV010000070.1 GCA_024683935.1 Lachnospiraceae bacterium
TAGGTGCGGGAATAGCCGCCACGATTATGGCGGTTATCATAAGGAGAGTGGCGATGGTACGCCGGACGCTCTTCTTAAGCCTTAATTTCTTTTTCTTCCCGTTCCTGTTAGCCATTGGTATTGCTCCTCATCTTTCAAATATCATTTAACAGATAATACTTACATTATAGTAAGCATATTACATGTTTTTGTTCATTTGCTCCGACAAAATCCTCTGTATTTCCAGTCGTAATGTGGGTAAGTCTTCTTTGATCGTATCCCATGCTGACTGATAATCCAAATTCGAATACTGATGTGCAAAAATATCTCTTATCCCACACCAGGACTTCCATGGAATCGACATTTCTTCTGATTTTAATTCATAAGACAATTCTATCTTTATTCTTCATACATCAGCAGCTCTGTGCCGGCTATTTCCTTTCTGAATTCATCATCTATTCCTGTCGTAGTAACAATGTCTACAGGAATATTGAAAAGTTCTTCCACTTCCAGTCTTAATCCGGATAATTTAATCAGTGATAGAGGTTTTCCCTTTTCAATCAAAAGGTCTATATCGCTGTCATTATTTGCCGTACCCTTTGCGTAGGAACCAAATAAAAATATCCGTTTGATTCCATATGCTTTTCCTATAGGAGCAATCTTCTTTTTTATTGCTTCAATACTTTGCATATTTTTACTCCTGTTCCACCATATCTAGTGGCGGGATGGTCATTTGGGCACAGTTATAGTATATCTCATATAGAAGTATATCGGACAGGCCAGCATAAAAAATTACCTATGTATTTAAAATAAAACAATATCCATACGCATTACCTTCTGTGGCTGAAAAACCCCGGTGCGTACGGATATAGTACTGTCAAAAAACTTAAGGGAAGGTGAAAAATATCAGTTCCGGTTTTTAAGGATATAATCCACCAGGGCCTTCACTCCCGGATCGCCCGCGGATGAAGCGCTGCGGCCAAGGGCGGTTTCAAAAATAAGGGCATCGTTTACAGCGTCCATTCCCTTTTTGAAGTTATCGGTATCAAAGCCCACAGCCTCTTTAAGGTCGCACTTTGTGAGAACCACGGCGTCCACATAGGAGAACATCGGCACATACTTATACGGCTTGTCATCCCCCTCCGGAACAGAGGCGCAGACTATCTTCAGATTTTCTCCCAGGTCAAATTCCGCAGGACAGATAAGGTTTCCCACATTTTCTATAAATACCACGCCGTCCTTAAACCCGAGCATATCATAGCCCGACTTTATAACAGCAGCATCCAGGTGGCATTCGCCGCAGGTATTGATCTGGCTCGACTTTATTCCCTTTTCGTTAAAGGCATCCGCATCTATTGATGAATAAAGGTCTCCCTCAATAACAGCGGAATTCACGCCCCGGGACTTAAGCTCCCCGCATACCGCCTTTAAGAGAGTGGTCTTTCCCGCTCCGGGAGCACCCATTATATTTACCATCAGAACCTTATCGGCCTTGTATATTTCCCTGTTTTCTTCCGCTATCCTGGAATTTTCCCCCAGAAGCTCCTTCATTACTATAACTTCAGACATATTCAGTCTCCCTTCTTTTCATCCGCCGTACCGGGCAGCTCCTTCACGCCCGGAACAGAACGCAGATTTACATCTAATTTGTTGTATGTGATCTCTATTCCCTCCGCATCAAAGGTAAGCTTTACCTTCTCATTAAGTTCCCACATAGAATTCCAGTACTCTGAAGTATCCACAAAGAACCTGCAGCCCAGGGTCACGGAACTGTCATCCAGAGAGCGGACGAAAACGACCGGATCTTCCCTGTCCAGGATCCCCGGGATATTCTTTGCCACCTCTTTAAGCACTTCCTTTGCCCTGAGGAGATCCGAATCATAGCTGATACCTACCGAAAAATCTATCTTTCTCGTGGGCAGCCAGGTCGTGTTCACAATGGAGGTATTTGCCAGCGCGCCGTTCGGTATCATAACCTCCTTATTATCAACCGTGGTAAGCTTCGTGTAGAAAATGGTGATCTCCGCCACCCGTCCCTCGTTTCCGTGGGAATCCTCTTTGATATAATCCCCCACCTTAAAGGGCTTCATAAGGAGGATTACCACTCCGCCCGCCAGATTCGAAAGGGAGCCCTGCAGGGCAAGACCCACAGCAAGAGTCGCCGAACCGAAGATCGCCAGTATCGAAGCCGCCTCCACGCCAAGCTCGGAAGCAATGATCAGGAAGAGCAGGGCGTAAAGCGAGATCCTTAGAAAGGAATCAATAAAAGTAATTACTCCCTTTTCGCTTCCCGCCTTATTTAAGGACTTATTTACGATCGCAACAATGATCTTGATAAGCTTCCGTCCTATCAGGAAGAATACGACCGCAAGAAGTATCCTTAATCCCAGGTTAAAGAAAAATTCCGGCAGCCCGTCCAGAAACTTCTGAAAAAAGCTGGGATCCAGGTTTTCCTTGATATCCTTTATGTCTTCTATGCTCTCTATCTCATCCAGCGCCGGCAGATTCTCATCTAAGACCGCCACTGCACTAAGCAGTTTAATATTGGTATACACTTATCACTGTACCTCAAATACAATAACGGAAAGGGGCGGAACCTTTATCCTTATGGAATCCTCCCGGCCGTCACATTCATCCTGTTCGGACTTCAGCACATGGGAATTCCTGAAATCGAAGCCGCCGTACTTCTCAGCATCGGTATTGAAGATCTCCTTATATTTCCCGGCTTTTGGAACCCCTATCTTGTAGTTCTTTCTCGGGATATTTTCAAAATTCACGACAACGATAAGGGTGTCTGACTCCTTCTTGGTTTTCCGCATGAATACGAGGATGTTCTCATTGGCGGAAATGCAGTTTATCCATTCAAAGCCCGCTTCCTCCATGGAAAGCTCGTGCAGGGCGGGTTTTTCCTTATAGAGAACGGAAAGATCCTTTATAAGGGAATGGACTTCCTTGTTCTCGTTTCTCTTTAACAGATCCCAGTCCAGCTTTCTTTCAGGATCGTAAGGCTCCGGATCCCCTATGGAAAGATGCGCGTCTATTACCTTCTTTCCGGGATAGGTGAAAAGGAAACCAAGGGAAGCCTTGAGATTTGCATATTTTTCCTCGCTGTTTCCAGGCATCTTGTTTATAAAGGAGCCCTTATCCCCGCAGAAAGCATCATGGGTAAAGGGAAGCATAAAGCGCTCCGCATAAGCGTAAACCATGGAGAAACAGAGCTCTCCGTAGTGATCCGTCCTGTAGAAAGGATCATAGGAGAGGTAGGTTAAAAAGTCATCTCTCCAGCTCTCATTCCACTTGAAATCAAAGCCCAGGCCGCCCTCACTCACATCATTGGTGACTCCGGGCCATGCGGAATTATCCTCTGCGATCATGATAACGCCGCTCTTTTCCTTATGTACCTCGGAGGTAATATTCTGCAGGAGCTCAACCGCATCGGTATTCTCCTTGCCGCCGTAGATGTTCGGGAGATAGTCTTCCCTGCCGTAATCCAGATAAAGCATGGACGCCGTATTATCAACCCTTAAGCCGTCCGCATGGTAAACCCTGGTCCAGAAAAGTGCGTTTGAAAGCAGGAAATTCCTGACCTCCGGTCTGGAGAAATCAAAGGTGAGGGTTCCCTCATCCGGATGATAGCTCCTTCTCGTGTCGGCACTTTCATAAATGCAGCTGCCGTCAAAACGGGCAAGTCCGCCGTTCCTGTCATCAAAGTGGGCGGGGCTCCAGTCCAGGATCACCCCTATTCCCTCCTTATGCATGTAATTCATAAAGTAGAAAAGATCCTGTGGACTTCCGTACTTTGCGGCGGGTGCATAGAAACCGTAAGTATGATAGCCGGCAGAAGCACTGTCCTTATGTTCCATCACGGGCATCAGCTCCACATGGGTGTAGCCCCTGTCATGCAGATATCTGGCAAGCTCCTGGGCCGCAGCCTTGAATCCGGTCTTCTTTTCATCAAAGGATGAGAGCTTCAGCTCATAGATTACCATGGGACTGCTGCTGTCCTGCTTTGCATGGCGCTCCGCCATCCAGTCCTCGTCAGTCCAGTTAAAGGAATTGATATCCGTCACAACGGATGCCGGATCCTCATTGTCCTCCGAGAAGAATCCGTAGGGGTCTGTTTTTAAGGAAACCGTGCCGTTCCCGGCTTTGACCTCGTATTTATATAATGCTCCGGCCTTGAGCCCCGGAATAAATATCTCAAAAATGCCCGATTCGTCAGGGAGCCTTTCCATCTCGTAAATCCTGCCGTCCCAGTCATTAAAGTCGCCGACAACGCTGACCCTCATTGCATCAGGAGCCCATACGGCAAAGTGCACGCCTTCAACTCCCTCAACGGTCGTGATATGGGAACCCAGCGTCTCCCAGGCATAACGGAGTATTCCGTTTCTGAATTTCTTTGAATTACGGTCGTGTATAACCTGAGGGTATGCATAGGGATCCTCCAGGGTAAGCTTTTTCCCGTCCTTATTCACTACCTCATAAACATAGTGGAAGGGGATCTTCTTCCTCAGAAGCACTGCAAAGTATCCGCTTTCATCCATCATTTCCATTGGATAGGGTTCTTTTACCTTATCTGCCTTTACGGATACGCTCTTTGCCTCCGGGAAAAAGGCCTGTATGAGAGTGCCGCTCCGACCCGCACTGTGGGGACCGAGAAGCTTTTTCGGATGATCCTCCTCTGAATAGGTGACGGCCTCTATCTCCGCCCAGTCCATGAGATTATAGAGTTTTTTGTTCATTGCCATTACTCCCTTTTTCCTAAAACCTGTAGTCAAAGCGCATTCAAAGATAACGCACTTTGATCCTGCTTCGCAGGAAAACTTTTTTCAGAACCTGTGTATAAACAGCCCGCTTCTGAGCTTCGGTTCAAACCATGTGGACTTGGGAGGCATGAGCCTGCCCATATCCGCTACGGTAAAGAGATCATTTATATCCGTGGGATAAAGTGAAAAAGCGCAGATATATTCCGAAGAATCCACCCTGTCCATAAGCCCCTGCATTCCGTGTATGCCGCCTACAAAGGCTATGCGGCTGTCGGTTCTCGGATCCTCTATATTAAGGATCGGGGACATCAGCTCATTCTGCAGTATGGACACATCCAGATCGTCCACCGGATCCCCGGATATGATCTCGGGCTTAACGCTGAGCTTATACCACTTTCCGCTGATATATAGCCCGATCTCATGCTTTGCGCCGGGCTTAAAGGGAGTATCCATGGGATCGCTCACTTCGAATTTCTTTCTGATCCTGTCCATAAATCGGCTTTCGGATAATCCGTTCAGATCCCTGACAACCCTGTTGTAATCAAGTATCATAAGCTCGTCAGAAGGGAACAGGACAGAGAGGAAATAATCGTATTCCTCTTCTCCTATGGAGGTCTTGTGGGCGTCTCTTCTCATCTGGCAGACCTTTACCGCACTGGCACATCTATGGTGTCCGTCGCAGATATAGATACTGTCGATACTGTCAAAAGCACCCCGGAGAGCGGCTATATCCCTGTCATCTTTTACCACCCATACCCGGTGTCCCACCTTGTCAGGACTCACAAAGTCATATACAGGCTTCTCTTCCTTTACCTTTTCCATCACTTCGGAAATAACCTTATTTCCCCTGAAGCTTAAGAATATGGGACCGGTCTGGGCTGAGCAGGCATCCACATGGCGTATCCTGTCCTGCTCCTTTGCCTCCGTGGTATTCTCGTGCTTTTTTATCACGTTGTTTTCGTAATCCTTTGCTGCAGCAGCAGCCACGACACCTGTCTGGCTCCGCCCATCCATCGTGAGCTCATAGAGATAGTAAAAAGGCTTATCATCCTCGATAAATTCGCCCTTTTCCATCATTTCGCCAAGTATTTCCCTGGCCTTCAAATACACCCGGTCATCATAGGTATCCACCTCATCCGGGAAATTCGTTTCCGGCCTGTCAATACGTAAAAAAGACAGAGGGGCTTTCTCTATCTCGGCTTTAGCCCCCTGTCTCGAATATACATCATACGGCAGTGCCGCTATTTTATCGGCGAGATCCGCCCTGGGGCGGACCGCCTTGAATGGTCTGATATCTGCCATTATTTTACCAACCTCACTCTGATAACTTCCTTGGCCTGCTCAACCCTCTTCATCATGTTTTCCGTCGGGGGAGAATCCAGATCAAGTATCGTAACCGCTCTTTCTCCCTTACTCTTGGAATTCATCGTGGCGATATTGATGCCCTCGTCACCGAATGCAGAAGTAAGCCTGGTCAGCACGTTTGCCACATTGTTATGGAATATCAGAATACGGCTTACCGTTTCCGGTCTTCCCATATCGATATCGGGAAGGTTTACGGCGTTCTTGATATTGCCGTTTTCCATATAGTCCCTTAACTGCTTAACTGCCATAACCGCACAGTTTTCTTCGGATTCCTCGGTGGAAGCTCCGAGATGCGGGGTTACGATACAGCCCTCTTTTCCGACTGTGGTGGGATTTGGGAAATCAGATACATACTTTCTGAGCTTTCCGACCTTCAGCGCTGCGACAACGGATTCCTCATCAACCAGCTCATCACGGGCAAAGTTCAGTAGTATGGCCGTATCCTTCATGAGTTTTATCGCATCTGCGTTTATCATATGCCTGGTGGAATCAAGAAGAGGCACATGGATAGTTATATAGTCGCAGTTGGCATATATTTCTTCAACCTGATGCACATGCTTTATCGAACGGGACAGATGCCATGCCGCATCAACCGAGATATAGGGATCATAGCCGTAAACCATCATGCCAAGGTTAGTTGCGGCATTTGCAACCTTTACGCCTATGGCTCCGAGTCCGATTACACCCAGTTTCTTTCCGGAGATCTCTGTTCCGGCATAATGCTTTTTCTGCTTCTCCGCGGTCTTTGCAACATTGGGATCCTTTATACCCTCATTATCCAGCCATTCAATTCCGTCAAAGATACCTCTGGAAGCATAGAACATTCCGGCGAGCACCAGCTCCTTTACGCCGTTGGCATTGGCCCCGGGAGTATTGAAAACCACTATGCCCCTTTTCCCGTACTCTTCCAGGGGAATGTTGTTGACTCCCGCGCCGGCTCTTCCGACTGCCAGAAGATTCTTTGGGATATCCAGCTTGTGCATGTCCGCGCTTCTTACCAGAGCACAGTCCGCTGCGCTGAAATCATCGCAGGCCACATAGTTGTTGTCGAATTCCCTGATACCTATATCGGCTATAGGATTTAGCATGTGATACTTGAACATTTCACTCTCCTTAAACTTAGAATAAAAACTTTCTTAGCCGTCTTGTCATTCTGAGCGTAGCGAAGAATCTTAATTCGCCTTCTCAAAATCTTCCATAAACTGCACGAGCTTCGACACGCCCTCTTCAGGCATTGCGTTATAGATGGAAGCCCTCATGCCGCCCACGCTTCTGTGTCCTTTAAGATTCACAAATCCTGCCTCCGACGACTCTGCAATGAACTTCTTATTCAGCTCATCATCTCCCGTTACGAAGGGAACGTTCATCAGTGAACGGTATTCCTTTTCAACGGTGCCCCTGAACATCTTTGAGCTGTCTAAGTAGTCATAGAGGATCTTTGCCTTCTTCTCGTTCTTTTCCTTCATTGCGGCGAGTCCGCCCTGTTTTTTCAGCCACTTGAACACCAGACCGCAGGTGTAGATGGTGTAGCAGGGAGGGGTATTGAATAAAGATCCCGCATCCGCCTGGGTCTTGTACTTTAATAAGGTGGGTGTTCCGGGAAGGGTGTCATCGGTAATGAGGTCATCCCTGATAACCACTATGCACATTCCGGCAGGTCCCACATTCTTCTGCACTCCGCCGTAAAGCACCGCATACTTTGTGATGTCGTGGGGCTCGGATAAGAACATGGATGAAACATCGGATATCAGATCCACGCCCTTGGTATTCGGAAGCTCCTTGTACCTGGTGCCGTAGATCGTATTATTCTGGCAGATATAGACATAGTCCATGTCATCGGTTATCGGAAGATCGGAAACATCGGGGATGTAGCTAAAAGTCTTATCCGCAGAAGATGCAAGGGCAACAGCGTCACCGTATCTCTTTGCCTCTTCACAGGCCTTCTTTGCCCACTGTCCGGTGATAATGTATCCAGCTTTCCTGTTTTTCATTAGGTTCATCGGAATAGCGGAGAACTGGGTCCAGGCACCGCCCTGAAGGAAAAGCACCTTGTAATTATCGGGTATTCCCACCAGTTCCCTGAAATCTTTTTCAGCTGTATTAATTATCTCTTCAAAAACCTTTGAGCGGTGGCTCATTTCCATTACGGACTGTCCGGAACCATGGTAGTCCAGCATTTCCTCCGCACATGTCTTTAAAACCTCCTCCGGCATCATAGCCGGTCCCGCCGAAAAGTTGTACACTCTGCTCACTTTCTTACTCTCCTTTCAACACCATTTTTTTACTACAGGTCACTCACGAGGAGCCGAATGCCAAAATGCCTGTTCTCTCATACGTAACTTGCGGTTCCGCAAGTTACTACAGGTCACTTTCATCGAACACGGCCATCTATTCAGAGCCCTTCTGGCTCTTCATAGATATCCCGCATTCGGCTCATTTAAATTCGTGCTTCGCACGAGGAGCCGAATGCCAAAATGCCTGCTCTCTCATACGTAACTTGCGGTTCCGCAAGTTACTACAGGTCACTTTCATCAAACACTTCAGATATCGGTTTTCCCGGGGGGACCATCGGGTATACGCTGTCATCCTTCTCAATGACGCAGTCGATGACAACCGGTCCTTCCGTCTCTATAGCCTTCTTTAATACCTTCTCAACCTCGGACTTCTTTGTGATCCTGAATGCGGTGCAGCCGAGGCCCTCCGCAACCTTCACATAATCCACCTTGTCCGTAAGGACGGTCTGGGAATATCTCTTTCCGTAAAACAGTGTCTGCCACTGGCGGACCATTCCGAGAACAGAATTGTTTATTATGATATCGATAACCTTTATATCATTGCGGCTAAGGGTGGCAAGCTCATTCATGTTCATACGGAAGCAGCCGTCACCTCCGATATTTACAACGGTTTTACCGGGGCAGCCAACCTTCGCTCCCATGGCGGCTCCTAAGCCGTAGCCCATCGTGCCGAGGCCTCCGCTGGTAATGAACTGCCTCGGATACCTGTAACGGTAGTACTGGGCGGCCCACATCTGATGCTGACCCACATCGGTAACGATGACCGCATCGGACTTCGTCAGTTTATCAAGAGTCTCTATCACATAGGGACAGGTCAGCTTGGAAGTATCATAGCTTAGCGGATACTTTTCCTTCAGATCCGTGATATGGCCGATCCACTCCTTATGCTCAGCCTTATCCACCAGGGGGATAAGCTCAGTCAGTATGTCCTTTAAGTCCCCGACCACGCTGGCGTCCGTGCGGATATTCTTATTGATCTCCGCAAGATCCATATCTATATGTATTATCTTTGCATTTTTCGCAAATTTCTTCGCGTTCCCCGTAACCCTGTCGGAAAATCTCGCACCGAGGGCGATCAGACAGTCACATTCACTGACTCCCTTATCGCTTGCCTTCGTGCCATGCATGCCGATCATTCCGGTGTACAGGGGATCCGTATTGTCAAAGGCACCCTTCCCCATAAGGGTATCGCAGACCGGAGCGTTGATCCTGTATGCAAATTCTTTCACCTCTTCGTGGGCACCGCTTAATACCGCGCCGCCGCCCACATAGATAAAGGGTTTCTTTGACTGGTTAATGAGCTTTGCGGCAACCTTCAGATCCTCCTCCGTATAGCGGTTAAAATCCTTTAAGGCTCTGGGCTCTTCCCTTTTATACTCATACTTTGCAGCTGTCACATCCTTTGTGACATCCACGAGCACCGGACCCGGACGGCCGCATTTCGCTATACGGAAAGCCCTGCGGAGCTTTGTCGCAAGGTTCTTTATATCCTTTACTATGTAATTATGCTTTGTCACAGGCATCGTGATACCCGCGATATCCACCTCCTGGAAGGAATCCTTTCCGAGGAGCGGCAGATTCACGTTACAGGTGATCGCAACCATGGGAACCGAATCCATGAATGCGGTAGCAATACCTGTCACCAAATTTGTGGCGCCGGGGCCGCTGGTAGCCATACAGACGCCTACCCTGCCGGTAGCCCTGGCATAGCCGTCAGCTGCATGGCTCGCGCCCTGCTCATGGCTGGTAAGTATATGCCTGATCTCATCCGAGTGCTTGTAAAGAGCGTCATAAACATTCAGGATAGATCCTCCGGGATATCCGAAGACCGTATCCACTCCCTGCTCTTTCAGCACTTCAATTATTATTTCAGCACCTGTTAACTGCATAAAATCCTCTTAAAATAGCCTGCACCCTGTGATCCCGCGTTAAACAGATCACAGTTCGAGTACAGCGCCCCTGTTTCCGCTGGTAACGAGCTTCTGGTATCTCTGAAGATAACCCGTATTTACCTTCGGGGGCTTCGGTGTCCACTTCTTCTTCCTTTCGGCGAGCTCCTCATCCGAAAGATCCACATTGAGTGAATTATTGGGAATATCGATCTTTATTATATCCCCTTCCTCAATAAGGGCAATAGGTCCGCCCACGGCAGCTTCCGGTGAAACATGGCCGATGGAGGCTCCCCTTGATGCGCCGGAGAATCTTCCGTCCGTAATAAGAGCCACGCTGGATCCGAGACCCATTCCGGCAATGGCGGAGGTGGGATTCAGCATTTCCCTCATTCCGGGGCCGCCCTTAGGTCCCTCGTAGCGGATAACCACCACGTCTCCCGCATTGATCTTTCCGCCGAGGATCGCCTCGATGGCGTCTTCTTCGGAATCGAATACGCGGGCCGGTCCCTCATGAACCATCATTTCCGGTACCACTGCGGAACGCTTTACTATGCCTGTGTCGGGTGCGATATTGCCCTTCAGCACGGCAATTCCACCCTCCTGCATGTAGGGATTGTCTATGGGCCTAATGGTTTCAGGATCCATGTTCCCAGCGTCTTTTATATTTTCCTTTACAGTATGACCTGTAACAGTCATGCAGTCCTCGTTTAAGAGCCCCTTCTTTGAAAGCTCGTTCATAACCGCATATACGCCGCCGGCCTCATTCAGGTCTTCCATATAGGTGTGGCCTGCAGGAGCGAGGTGGCAGAGGTTAGGAGTCTTTGCCGAAACCTGGTTTGCAACCTCCATATCCAGCTTTATCCCGCACTCATGGGCGATGGCGGGAAGATGCAGCATGGTATTCGTGGAGCAGCCGAGCGCCATATCCACGGTCATTGCGTTCATGAAAGCCTTCTCTGTCATGATATCCCTGGGACAGATATTCTTTTCATACATCTCCATTACCTTGTAGCCCGCGGTCTTTGCAAGACGGAGTCTTTCGGAATAAACCGCCGGGATGGTTCCGTTTCCTCTTAATCCCATTCCGATCGCTTCCGTAAGGCAGTTCATGGAATTTGCGGTATACATTCCGGAGCAGGAACCGCAGGTAGGGCACACATGCTCGTCAAAGTAATTCAGTTCTTCTTCATCTATCTTTCCCGCAGCCTTCTCACCCACGGCTTCAAACATGGATGAAAGGGAGCGCTTCTTTCCGTGTACGTGTCCTGCCAGCATGGGACCTCCGGAAACGAAAACCGTAGGGATATTTACCCTTGCCGCTGCCATCAAAAGACCCGGCACGTTTTTATCACAGTTCGGAACCATTACCAGGGCGTCAAACTGATGGGCGAGAGCCATGCACTCTGTGGAATCGGCGATCAGGTCCCTCGTTACAAGGGAGTATTTCATGCCGATATGTCCCATAGCGATACCGTCGCAGACCGCGATAGCGGGGAAAACCACCGGCATTCCGCCGGCTTCCGCTACTCCGAGCTTCACGGCCTCAACTATCTTATCAATATTCATATGCCCGGGAACGATCTCGTTATATGAGCTGACGATACCCACCATGGGCTTTTTCATTTCTTCCCTGGTAAAACCTAAAGCATTGAAAAGACTTCTTGCGGGCGCTGCCTGGTCACCCTTTTTCACGTTATCACTGCGCATACACTGTTTCTCCTTATCTTAGTACAGCCTGAATCATCATTAGATTAAGTTGCAAAAAACCGAATCACTGTTTTGATAATTTTTTAATCTGTAAAACCTCAGATTTCATCACAGATCGCATCGCCCATCTCCGAGGTACTTACCTTTCTGCAGCCCTCAGAGTAAATGTCGCCTGTGCGGATACCCTTTGACAGTACCTTCTGCACCGCCGAATCCACGGCATCCGCTTCCTCATTCATATTAAATGAGTACCTCAGCATCATTGAAGCGGAAAGGATAGTGGCAATGGGATTCGCAATGTTCTTTCCCGCGATATCCGGTGCGGATCCGCCGCTTGGCTCATAGAGTCCGAAGGATGTCTCATTAAGGGATGCGCTGGGAAGCATTCCGATGGATCCCGTGATCTCCGCGGCTTCGTCGGAAAGGATGTCACCGAACATATTCTCGGTTAAGAGCACGTCGAACTGTCCCGGATCCTTAACGAGCTGCATAGCGGCGTTATCCACCAGCATATGGGAAAGCTCTATATCCGGATATGACGCCGCAACCTCTTCGGTCACTGCCCTCCAGAGCCTTGAAGAATCAAGGACATTTGCCTTATCGACGCTTATAACCTTCTTACGGCGTTTGCCTGCCACCTCGAAGGCCTTAACGGCGATCCTTCTGATCTCATCCTCGTTGTAGCTTAAGGTGTCAACCGCGGTTTTAACGCCGTTCACATCCCTGGTATATCTCTCACCGAAATAAAGTCCTCCGGTAAGCTCTCTCATGATCAGCATGTCAAAGCCCTTTTCCGCGATATCCTGTCTCAGGGGGCAGGCGGATGAAAGCTCCTTATAGAGCTTCGAGGGTCTTAAGTTTGCAAATAAGCCCAGGGATTTCCTGAGTTTAAGAAGTCCGGCCTCCGGCCTTTTATCCGGCGGAAGCTTGTACCAGGGTGATGTCGAAGTGTTTCCCCCGATGGAACCCATAAGCACCGCATCTGATGATTTAGCGGCCTCTATGGCTTCATCCGTAAGCGGATCCCCGCAGGCATCAATGGAGCAGCCGCCCATCAGGATATCCGTATATTGAATTTCATGACCGTATTTTGACCCGATATGGTCCAGAACCTTTTTTGCTTCGTTGACGATCTCGGGGCCTATGCCGTCACCCCGGATAAGACCTATTTTTAACAATATAATCACCCCCGGCAGGTATTTTATAAAAAGGACGTGCATGGCACGCCCCAACAACAGCGTCTTTTAATTCACGGCTTTGGAAACGCCGCATCTAACCGTATGATCACTCGGCAGAGGAAGAATTACCTGACTTCTCTATCTCTGTGATAGCCGACTTCTTCATGGGAATACGGCAGTTCTTGTTGCTTCCGAACTCAACTATTACCATGTCATCGGAAATGTCGATCACCATACCGTAGAAACCGCTGGTGGTAACCACATAATCGCCCACTTCCATGGCGTCGATCATTGCCTTGACCCTTTCCTGTTCCTTCTTCTGGGGACGGATGGACACGAAATAAAAGAATCCGATAATGGCTACGATATAGAGTACCATTACTCCCATGCCGCCAAAACCCGATGTTAAACCTGACTCCGTTAATAAAATCTCTGACATTAATCAATTCTCCTTTTCGTTGTTTCGTAAAATATAAGCCATAGATCGTTGAATTCTGAACATATTTCTTAATTTTGCGTTCAGTAAGTCATAATACAAAAAATAAGTGAATTTATCAAGTTTTGATCATAAGATCATTTCATCTCATAGCCTGAGATAAAATCCTTCCTGAATTCCTCAAAGCGCTCTTCCTCAATGGCAGTCCTTATCTCCTCCATCAGATTATTGTAAAAATAGAGATTATGCATCACCGCAAGGCGGAGCCCCAGCATTTCCCCTGCTTTCAGAAGGTGCCTTATATAAGCCCTGCTGTGGTTTTGGCAGACCGGACATTGGCAGCCCTCCTCTATCGGACGGAGATCCTCTTCAAAGGCCGCGTTCATCAGGTTAAGCTTCCCCTTATGGGTATATACATGACCGTGCCGTCCGTTTCTCGTCGGGTACACACAGTCAAAGAAATCAACGCCTCTGTACACGCCTTCCACAATATTCACCGGCGTTCCGACCCCCATCAGGTAGGTGGGCTTATTGTCCGGGAGATGGGGAACCGTCACATCCAGGATATGGTACATTTCCTCATGGGTTTCCCCCACCGCGAGGCCGCCTATCGCATAGCCGTCCAGATTCATTTCAGCTATCTCCTGGGCCTGGGCTATCCTGATGTCGTCATATACCGCGCCCTGATTGATACCGAAGAGAAGCTGCGAGGGGTTGATGGTGTCCGGCAGGCTGTTAAGCCTCTCCATCTCATCCCGGCAGCGCCTGAGCCATCTCGTGGTACGCTCCACCGAAGGGATCACATAGTCCCTTTCCGCCTTTGCATTGGGGCATTCATCAAAGGCCATTGCTATCGTGGAACCGAGGTTTGACTGGATCCGTATCGATTCCTCCGGTCCCATGAAGATCTTATGCCCGTCAATATGGGATCTGAAGGTGACTCCCTCTTCCTTTATCTTCCTTAAAGTTGCCAGGGAGAAAACCTGAAAGCCGCCGGAATCCGTAAGGATCGGTCCGTCCCAGTTCATGAATTTATGGAGTCCTCCCAGGCGCCGTATCCTCTCGTCTCCGGTTCTCACATGGAGGTGATAGGTGTTGCAGAGCTCCACCTGGGTCTTTAGATTTTTAAGGTCCGGTGAAGAAACCGCGCCCTTGATGGCGGCAACCGTACCCACATTCATAAATACAGGGGTCTCGATGACCCCGTGTACTGTAGTAAGCCTTCCTCTCTTCGCCCTGCCGTCTTTTTTTATAAGTTCGTACATTATTCCATGGCTCCGATCTTTTCCACATATTCCTCGAGGCAGAGACCGCTCTTCATGATCTCCTTTGCCGCGGGCACACCCACATAACGGTAATGCCAGGGCTCAAACTCGATCTCGGTAAGTTTCTCCTTGCCAAGGGGGTAACGAAGTATGAACCCGTACTCCCAGGAATGGGCTTTCAGCCACTTTCCGGCTCTGGTTTCCGCGAATCCCGCATCCAACATCTTGTAATCATCGGAAATAAAGTCAAAGGCAAGTCCCACCTGGTGTTCGCTGGTGCCGGGAATCGCTATCGTCTGGCTCGCAAGCTCGTATGCTTCCTCTTCGGTGTAGCCCTTTTTCATGTACTGCTTCTGCTTCTTCTTAAAAAGCACTTCCTGTCTCTCGTCGGAACGGTAGGGAGAGCAGATCTGGATCACGACGCCGTCCTTCTTTGCCCCGTTCACCATATCCAGAACATAGGGTATCACCCGGACATCACTCTTTATCTGTCCTCTGATGGTCTCCAGCTCAAATTCATAATCGTCGGGGATGTGGTGCTTTTTATTTATCAGTATCAGCGACCAGTCATCCTTGTAGGT
>JAIKXV010000081.1 GCA_024683935.1 Lachnospiraceae bacterium
TAAGGAGGATGAGTCAGATAAATCCGATATCCGCGTTTACGGGAATTTCTGGATATTCAATTATAACCGGAACGGAACAACTATGGAGAATACATCGGGAGGATCCTATCCCGGCTGCATACATTTGAAGACCACAGATGAAGGATATGAAGTCACGTCAATGGATATCGTTGAAGATGGTGCCGGTTTCACGGAAAGCGCCAAGAAGATATTCGGCGATAATTATGATCTGTTCATGAAAGACGGTGAAGATGAAGCCTTAAGAGAAAAGACCAGAGCTCAGATCATAGCCAATTATGTGGCGGCAAATAATCTGGACATCACGGCATATCAGGATTACGGCTGGGATCCGGTGTCATTACCCGAAGAAAATATAGATTCATTTTACAGCATATTGGATTGATAAATATTTAAGGGCAGACGTTCAATCAGGCAGGTCCTATCAGACATAAGTCCTGCCCGGTGGGAGACATTTCCGGAAAGAAACGAGCAGGCTGTTGGAGCAAATATTATAAAAGGAGAAAACAAATGGAGTGGATTAAACTACTGAGCAGAGAAAGGCTATTCAATAAAAATAAAAGACCTGTTGAATACAATAAAATGGCCGCGGATACTATGCATCCGTTTTTAAGAGATTATTATTCGATCATATCAAGTTCTCATTTCCGCAGGCTTCAGGATAAAACGCAGGTTTTTTCGATGGAAAAGAATGATTCCGTTAGAAACAGGCTGACACATTCGGTGGAAGTATCCACTATTGGCGAAATCCTCGCAAAAAAGCTGGCAGATGAATTAAAAAACAATGAAGATACAAGACGTGATATAGATAAGTATGAAGAGACGGGTTATGTATTTTCAGAGGATCTTTCTATGGTGGTTCGCTGCGCAGGTTTGCTGCACGACATCGGAAATCCTCCCTTTGGTCATTCGGGAGAGTGTTATATACGTGAATGGTTTAAAACCATATTCGACAATGATCAAAAAAAGCCTGCGAATGAAAGAGTTTTTAGTTGTCTTACGAAACAGATGAAAAACGATCTCATAAATTTCGAAGGAAATGCCCAGGGACTGAGGATTGCAACAACTATAGGGTCAACTTCCATTCCAGAAATAAAGGATTATGGCATGCTGCTGACGTCCGGTGTATTGAGCAGCATTGTTAAATATCCGTGGGATTCTGTAAATGTACCAAATGGACAAAAAATCGGATTTTACCATTCAGAAGACTGGAAATACGATATGTTAGCCGAAAACACCGAAACAAAGGGGTTAAAGAATCCGGTCATGTTATTGATGGAAGCAGCTGATGATCTGGCTTACGCCACTGCAGATATTGAAGATTTCCTTTATCTTGATTTAATAGAATTAGACATACTTAAAGATTTCCTTAAAGATAACGGATGTAGTATCAGATCAAAAAAGGATAAACCGGAAATAAGAAACAGTCTCCTTGTTGTACGGAACATATGTATAGAGGAAGTAGTAAACAAATTTATAGAAAACTATGACAGCATAATGAATGGTACCTTTAATAAAGAGTTGGTGGAAGAATGTAGTGTTGATTTTAGTATATTAGATAAAGAGAGAAAGAGAATATATGCATTACGGGATACTATAAATGGAAATATATACCATGCCCAAACAGATATGTTTTGTATAATGAACAGGTTGTTTGATTGTCTGATGGGGGAGAATAGAACGGATAATGAAAAAATTGCAGATGATAAAATTAAAATAGAAATAGATCAGTATCTTAAGAAAGGTATCGCTGAAGTACGTCACATAATGGAACACTATGGATTAAATGAAACAGACGAGAAGACCAAAATAGAAAAACTGTATCACAAACTTTTGACTATTTCCGATTTTGTTTCCGGAATGACAGACCACTACGTTTATGAATTTGTACAGAAAATTACAGACATTGATATAGGCAGAGTATAGAAACCGGTTTTCAGGATCGGATCCTCTCACGGAAGAACATCACCGCCGCACTGAATACTGCTGCTATGGCAAAAATGATTATGCTCCCGAGGACCGGTGTATCAAGGTGTATATGTTTCTGCCATAGCAGAATGACGGGCATATGGAGAAGATAGATATACATACTGAGTTTTCCAAGCTTTCCCCAGATTTCCGACCCGTGATGATTGAGGAAACGGCTTATTGGTCCTACATCGTTCAGTCCGTCAAGAAGCATGAACATGAACATCACCATCCAGAATACCAGGTCCGCAGCCGGTATCAGATCCGTGGGTAAAACAAAGAGCGACAGGGCCATAAACCATGAAAAGATATCCATTACACAGAAGAAACCGGTACACTTTCCCTCCTTAAGAGTTTCCTTAACCCGTTCATTCAGATAGAAAGTCAGAGCTCCGACCGAAAGGCCGGCAAATGCCCTTAAGTTTCCTATCATTATCATTCCGAAAGCCACATAGTTACCTATCATACCCAGATCCTGAAGTTCATATGACTGTATCATATAAGCATAGATCAGTACCGCGCTGATGGGTGCTATCACACCGGAAAATGTTTTGCCGTAGCGTCTTGCAAGGAAATAAAAAGGCACCAGGGCGATCATCAGGGAAGACATGAACCATCCCGGAGCCAGCAGATAATCTGTATTGAATGCAGGAGCATGGTTAAATCCCAGCATATGGAGCATCATGAATTCCCGCTTGAAATGAAAGAGCTCCTTCAGGGTGCCGGACAGGGAAAATACATCCTTCTGTGCAGTCCGTATCACAAACACCAGGATAAGTGCCAAAAGATAGAGGCCAAAAATATCCTTTGCCTTATGCCACACATATCTTATGGAATCGGCGGCCTCCGGAAGAAATCTGTCTGATTTTGACGGACTGCCTTCGCCTTTTTGCAATGAAATGGCTTTTGCGGCATCGCTCATGGTAAAAAATCCCGATATCATGAAGAAGTCCACTATCGGATATGCCAGCTGTGCCAAAGGGCTGTCCGGATCCAACTTGCTTAAATCTCCCGGATCAGTAAAAAGATTATGTCATGTCAGGACTAAGGCCAGTAGCGGTCTATCATTCGCTGCATATTATCACGTCCTACAGGATTGGCGGTATGTATGAGTATTGGATAATAGGTTTCCCTTTCAGCTAACCAATCAAGAATCTTAATGGCATCACCTCCGTCGGATGCATAATCCCCGAGGTCGTGATCCAAATCTAAAACTTCAATTGTTTCACCGTTTTGTTCAGCGGCTTCAATTAATCTGATAGTTTCATTCACAGATTTCGTGCCTGTATATCCTGCAGGCACTTCCCGTAGATCATCAAGCCATATTTTCATAATAGAGCCTTTCTATTTAGCAAATAGCCTTCAGCTAAAGATTATACCAAAAATAAAAAGTTACAGGCAACCCCGGAGCAAATCCTATATATAGGTGTGAGGGACAAAAGAAGATAACAGCAAAGAAAAAGGAGCGACAACTATCATCAATAACTGCGATACATATGTGTATTTCGGTGGAATGGATTATAATACCTGTAATAGTATGTCACAGCGTATGAATGTGCCCATTGACGATGTATATGCTATGCCTCTTGAGCAGGTGATAGTGATAAGAAGAGGCACCAGACCTGTTCAGGCTCGTAGATATCAGACCTATAATGACCCGCTTCATATAGAACTCTTTGGCTCTGATGAATTGGACCACTAAGCGGAAAACCACAGGATAATAGTGCATGAGGGGTTACGACGTCATTTCGATAAACGTCTTGATCGCAGGGCTGAGATGCTTGTCCTTGTGCACGAAAACCTGTGAGTAGATAGGAAAAGCAGCACCTTTCCAGTTAAGTCTTTTTAACGAGCCATTTTGTAATTCAGTGGTGGCGACCATATCCGGAATAAATGCTGCGCCAAGTCCATTCTGGGCAAACTGCTTTAAAATGCTTTTGTTGGTGGTTTCAAGCGCGATGACCGGATGGATCTCATGCTTATCCAGCGCAGATAAGAGCATGGCCTTAAAGCTGCAGTTATGCGAAGTGAGCAGAAGCGGAATGCCGGTTAAGTCTTTTTCTTTTACTGATTTTTTTTCTGAAAGAGGGTCACCGGGGCTTACATACAGTCCCAGTGATTCCTTATTTTTATGAAGAAGCCTGAGTTCATCGCACTCTATAAGTGGATTTAAGGTATAAACAAGATCCAGGTCTCCGTTTTTCAGCAGCCCCGGGAATGTGTCATGCATTATGAACCGGATCTGAATGGACACTTTAGGATATAGCTTTTTATATTTCATAAGAATATCCGGGAGCCTGTTGTAACATAGAGATTCCGATATTCCAAGACGCAGTGTGCCGGAAGGCTCATCTCCCTCGGGTACCGATAACCGTATCTCTCTTTCTATCTGAACCATTTTCGTGGCATATCCCAAAAGACGCTCTCCTTCAGCGGTAAGGACGACTTTTTTTCCAAGTCTGTCAAAGAGAAGGCATCCAAGTTCGTCTTCAAGCTGTTTCATCTGCATGGTCACAGTTGACTGAGCATATCCTAATTCAGCAGCGGCTCCGGAGAAGCTTCCGGTTTTTTCAATACTTATAAAGGTTTCAAGCTGAATAATGGTCATAGACATTCTCCTTTACTTCAAAATATTTGAATTACTCTATCAAATATTTCAATTTTACTGAATGTTCTTTTGCTGATATCATACACCTAAAGAACAGGAGGTGCAAGCAAAATGGGAATAAAAGTTGAAAATCTGTCAAAGACATATAAACGGCACAAAGTCATTATCAATGCGGTTAAGGATATTTCCTTTTCCGTTCCCACCGGTTCCATAACCGGATTCATCGGGGCAAACGGCGCAGGAAAATCAACAACTATCAAGATGATGACCGGGATTCTTACGCCGGATGCAGGAACCATCAGCATTGACGGCATGTCTTTCGAAAAAAACAGAAATGACATCATGCGGAGGATTGGCGTTGTCTTCGGACAGAGAAGTGTGTTGTGCTGGGACATTCCGATAATTGAAACCTTCAGGCTTTTCAAAGACATCTATCGGATCCCCGCTAATGTTTACAATGAAAATCTTGAAGTTTTTTCAGATATTCTCGGTATAGGAAGGATCATGAACAAACCCCCAAGGCAGCTGAGTCTCGGAGAGCGGATGAAAGCTGATCTGGCAGCGTCGCTTCTCTATGATCCCGATGTACTCTTTCTTGACGAGCCCACCATCGGTATAGATGTTCTGTCAAAAGAGAGGATCAGGAATTTCATTAAGAAGATCAATCAAACCCGCAACACCACGATAATCCTTACCACACACGATATGTCGGATATCGAGGCGCTGTGCAAGAATATGATCATTCTGGAGAAGGGATCGATACGCTATGACGGTTCTATCGGCGGTCTTAAGTCGGATGCTCACACAGAGAATCTTGAAACTATCGTAAAAAATATTTTTTCAGGAGAAGCAGTATGAGAAAGTATCTTCGTTATTCCTATATCTCAATTAAAGAATATCTCGCTTACCCAAGTAATATCCTTGCGGAGCTTCTTTCAAAGTTCATATATCTTTTCATGCAGATAAGTCTGTGGAAGGCGCTGTTCGCCGGTGACGAATGGCATGGGAACTTAAGCTGCTCAGACACCGTAAAATATGTTGCGGCAGCCTGTGTGGTGTCGATCATCATCGAGTGTAATACCATCGACATAATGAACCGCCAGATCCGCAGCGGAGACATAGTAAATGATCTTCTCCGCCCCATGGATTTCAAAGTGATGATGTTATTTAAGCATTTTGGGAACACTATGATAAAATCTCTGCTTATTGCAGTTCCAACTTATTTTTTTGCAATCAGGCTGATCTCCGGCGTTCCGTTTTCTGCTGACAGGCTTCTATGGGGCCTGGTTTCTGTGGTTTTAGCATACGCCATTCATTTTCTCTATTCTCTGGTGATCGGAATGCTGGCCTTTTTCCTGATCGTCACATGGCCGCTGAATATGCTTCTTGGGGCGATCTACAAACTGCTCTCCGGTATCTGGATCCCGGTGACCATGTTTCCCGGGCTGCTTTACAAGATCAATATGTTTCTGCCTTTCCGCGCAGTGTATGCGATCCCTGTGAGCCTGCTTACCGGAAGTATCACTGATGTGAAGGGAAGCATTTTATGCCAGCTCATGTGGCTTGCGGTGTTTTTATTATTGACAGAATTTGTCTGGATTAAGGGATATAAAAAGCTGATCGTTCAGGGAGGTTAAAGGGATATATGAATTATATCAGTGTTTACAGAAGATTTGTTATCACCTATATGAAAGGGAAACTTGAGTATAACATGTCGCTGGCTTTTGAACTTATCGCAAATACAATACTCATAAGCGTGTTTTTCTCGGGTTTCTTTGTTATCTTTTATAATTTTGACAGCATTGGAGGCTGGAACAGGTACGAGACTCTTTTCATGATGACCAGCAGCTGGCTGACATATTCCGTGAGCTGTTTCTTTTTCTGGAGTCCCATGAAGGATATGGGAGAACTGGTGCGCACAGGAAAACTGGATCTGTATCTGTGCCGTCCCATAAGCCCCATGGTGTATCTGATACTTGAACAGTTCCAGTACACATTCATTCCGAGGCTGACTTTAGCGCTCATTTTCTGGATCTACAGTATCAGAAAAACAGCTATCAACTGGACTCCCGGAGCAATCCTTTACTACGCAGTCTGCATGGTCTCGGCCTTTGTCATATATTCATCAATAACCGTTATTACTGGCACGGTAAGCTTCTGGGCCATTAAAAGTGAGGCCATAGTTTCGCTGCTTACGAACAATAACTATGGCTTAAAGAATTTTTCTGACTATCCCATTACAATCTATGGAGAAGGCACGTCCATGTTACTCACTTTTATTATTCCTTATGCGCTTACAGGTTATTATCCCATCGCACATCTGCTGGGAAAAGAGGTGCCGTTCCCGACAGCTGCATACATATCGCCGTTGGTATCCTTAGTTCTTGCAATAATCAGTGCGGGTTTATGGCATATGGGCCTTCGCCGGTATGAATCCGCTAATTAAGAAAAGGAATCGTCAACCATGAATGAGAAAATAGCCAATAGAATTATTGAAAGGTCAGTTGTGAAGGATTATCATAAGGTTAATTAAGAGGGTTTAAAAACTATCCGGACAGGATTGAAAAGGTGTCCGGAGATCATATGCTCATGGAAGGGGGATAGGAATGTGATCATGGAAGAATTTATAATACTGGATACGTCATATTTAACGGAAATGGTGAGTTTATATAAGTCGGCATTTTCACGAGAACCCTGGAATGATGACTGGAGTGATGAAGAACAGCTGACAGAGTATATAAAGGAAAAGTCAGGAGGTTTTCATGCTGTAAATTACGGATTGCTCCGTGACGGAAAGCTCATTGCCATTTCACTTGGGCAGATCACCCACTGGTGGGAAGGTACTAATTATGTTATGGATGAGCTGTGTGTTTCTCCCGACTGTCAGGGAATCGGTATAGGAACCCGGTTTATGGACCTGATCACATCGGACTTGAAGAAGCGTGGCGCTAAAGGCATTTTTTTACAGACCGACAGCGATAAGCCTTCATACAGCTTCTATCAGAAAAATGGCTTCAAAGATCTTTCAAAACATGTATGTTTATTCAAAAGTTTTAAGGAATGATCATGATATAAATATCCTGTTAAAAGCTTGAATAATACGCATATATATAAGATAATCTATGTGTCAGGGGATTGCTGAGATCAGAAGGGTAAGAATAAAAACATAATGGGAGAAACCGGGGGAGCCCTGACAGACTGACATTGATACTATGCAGCGTATGTCGGGAATACAGGTTATTATGGGGAATCAGAGTATAAAAAGGATTTATATAATCATAGTCAACGTGGTCATTATGGCTGCCATATTGATCTTCGTTGTGCTTTATTCCGGATATACCAGCCGGGATTATTATCGTCGTCAGATAGATCATTTTGTTGACACAACAGTCACCATGGAGCAGGTGACGGAAAACTATCTGGAAGGCGAGCAGAGGATCTGTGATGTATGGGCGCGTTATATCAATAATAACGCCATGACCATGGAAGAGGCGGCTGCGTATATCCGTGCTTCCCATGTGCTTTCCATCACTTCGGCACATCTGATATTCCCCGACACCTTAATCGGTATTTCCACGCGCCCGAAACAGGGTACCACTGATGACTACTCTGTTTCCTATGAACGGGTGGACCTTCTGGACAATATTAATCTCAGTGATGAGATAGGGAAGTCGATCAACATTACCCGCGCTTACACCAACCCGATGAACGGCGAGCAGTCACTGGCTTTCTGCAACAGGGTTACGCTTATGGATCCGGAAAATGAAAGCCCCCGGGATGCGATCCTGTTGCGGATAATCCCCATCTCGGAGCTGGAACAGAAGTGGATCTTTCCCCAGTCCGAGCTTGTAAATGCGGAGCTTTCCATGATCGACGCCGAAGGTGACTATATAATCAAAGGATACAGCTTTAAGAATTCCAGCTTTTTTGAATTTTACAAGTCATATAATCCGACGGATCCCGAATCCGCGGTGCAGTTGTTTGAACGGATCACGTCATCTACCGGCTCCATTTCCATGCTTAATTCCCACGGACAGGAATGCATACTGGCCTTTACACCGGTGGACGCCACCTACAGATGGACCATGCTGGGTTTTGTGCCGGCGGCGGATCTTCATGATGATAAGGAGAACTGGCTGCTGTTTGGAGTCGTATCCGTAGGATTGCTGATCCTGTTCCTCTGTGACATGTTCTATATGTTTTCTCTGAACAAGCGGCTTCAGGCCACTGCCATGGAAGCGGAAGCCGCAAATAAGGCAAAGACCGATTTCCTTTCCACCATGTCCCACGATATCCGTACCCCCATGAACGCCATCATAGGCCTCACAGCCATAGCGGAGAAGAATCTGGGAGATGTGGAATCAACAAGGGAAAGCCTGAGGAAGATCAGTCTTGCGGGAAATCATCTGCTGACTTTGATCAACGATATTCTGGATATATCAAAGGTGGAGAGCGGAAAACTGAAACTTAGCCCGGTGACATTCTCCATAGTTGAAACGGTTGAGAACCTTGTAAATATTTCGCAGCCGATGATCAAGGAAAAGAATCTTGAATTCAGTTTCCGTATCGACCGGATGGAAAATGAATACCTGCATACAGACCAGCTCCGCTTAAACCAGATTTATATCAATATTCTCTCCAACGCCATAAAGTACACGGAACCCGGTGGGAGTGTCAGTGTGGATATGCGTGCGGAGGAGAGTCCCATTCCCGGATGCGTAAGGCTTATCTATGTGGTTGCGGATACGGGCATCGGCATGAGCCCGGAATTCATTGCCACCATGTATCAGCCTTTCTCGCGGCAGATTGACAGCCGGGTCAACAGTATTCAGGGAACCGGACTGGGCCTGGCGATCACCAAGCAGATGGTAGAATTGATGGGCGGAACCATCGATTGTCAGAGCGAGCAGGGCAAGGGGACAACCTTTATCGTAGTGCTGGATATTCCCATAGCCGACAGGCAGCGGGAGGATATGCAGCTTGACAACATTAACGTTCTGATAGTAGATGATGATGAGATCATGCTGCAGACGGCTGTTGACACCCTGCAGTCTCTGGGAGCCGTAACAGAGCAGGCCCGAAGCGGAGAGGATGCACTCGGTATGATCAGGCAGAGGCATCTTTCCGGCAGGGATTACGATGTTGTCATTATCGACTGGAAAATGCCGGAAATGGATGGCATTGAGACCATCGACCGGATACGCTCTGAGATAGATAAGAGTATTCCGATCCTGCTTATGTCCGCATATGACTGGTCAGACATAGAGGAAAAAGCAAAAGAGGCAGGGGCTATCGGTTTTGTAAGTAAACCTCTTTTCCGTTCCACGCTTTATGATAAGATCAACGTTCTGATCGGAAAAGAACCTAAATCCCAGGAGCCGGAGGACGATCACTCCGATCTGAAGGGCCTGCACATCTTAGTAGCAGAAGATAATGATATCAACTGGGAGATCATCTCCAAGATACTTACCATGTTCGGGATCATTGCCAACCGTGCGGAAAACGGGCGGATATGTGTGGATATGATAAGCTCGGCGGAAGAGGGGAGTTACGATCTTATCTTCATGGATGTACAGATGCCGGAGATGAACGGTCTCGACGCAACCAGGGCGATCCGGAAGCTCACGGATCCATGGGCGTCCGCCATTCCCATTGTTGCAATGACTGCGGACGCGTTTTCAGAAAACATCACGGAATGCCTGAACGCGGGAATGAACGGGCATATTGCAAAACCCATCGATATCAAATTAGTCATTAAGGAAATACGAAGGATCATGGAAGAAAGGGGTCGATCATGAAAAAGACAATGTGTATTTTTTAACGGTGCTGATGACTATTATGCTTACAGCATGCGGTTCGGCGAAGAAGGAGGCAGCTTCAGATCAAGGATTTAAGCCGCGCCTTGATACTTCCACAAGCTGTCACATAAACGTTGCCGGAAATTATGATAACTTTGAGGCACTGGAAGCTGAATTTGACCGTTTCAACGCTCATTACCCGAATGTGGAGCTTATGTTCACGAAAGTGGATGACTATAACAACATGATCGGTACGGTGCTGAACGGAAACGACGCCCCGGACATCTATGTCAATTACTCCTGGATGTACGGCAGGGACCAGTATAAATCTTCCATAGACCATGCGGAGGATCTGTCGGATCCAGCTCTGGGACTTAATCTTGACTGTATCCGAAGCAATATCATATTGAATACGGATGACGGCAAACTCCCGATGGTACCGGTTTTCTCGAATACCTATGGAATGCTGGTAAACAACAGTCTTTTTGAAAAAGAGGGCCTTAAAGTTCCGAAGACCTATAAGGAACTGGTAAAGGTGTGTGATGAGTTCCGTAAAAAGGGCTATAAAAGCCCGATAATGGGCTTCTCCAACGAGGAGACAACATCGATCTTCACTTTGACAAGTTACCCTTTCTTTTGCGGAACTGTAGCGAAGGATGCAGAGGCTATCAAAAAACTCAACGCCCTTGATCCCTCAGCCGGCGAGTATATGCGGCCTACCCTTGAAAAGATCACCCAATTTCTGAATGACTGCTGCGTAGATCTTGACGCCTGTGCAGAGATCGAAAACAATTATGACGCTGTGATACTTCGCTTTTTTGAGGGAGACGTACCCATGATGACCGGCTCCGGTGATACGGTTTCCGGAACGGAGAAGCGTGAGAGCCGCTCTGAGGCCTTTATCGCAGCTCCCTTTGAATACTCCTTTGTACCGGTTCCCATGTCGGATGAAGGCGCCAACTTCCTTGATGTGCCGAATCTGCAGTTCTCCGTAAACAAAGACAGTAAGAACCTTGACATGGCAAACGAGTTTATGCGGTTCCTTATCACGTCAACGGAGCTTAACGAATTAGCACAGAAAAGGGACTTATGTCTCCCACCAAAGACTTGTCATTTAACAGCATGTACGCCTCCTTCGGAGATGTTCCGGATTCAAGGATACTGTCACCGGAAGAATTCGGCCTGACAGATGATGCGGTAATACAGTTAAGGCAGGCGGTTTACGGAGTCGGAACCGGCACAATGACCATAGATGAGGCAATTGCCGGATATGGCTCTTATGAACAATAACGCGAATTAAATTGGAAAAGAGGTTTATGTTTTGAAGAATGAAGATTTTAAGATGACAAACAGCCGTGATGCTGTGATCGTGAGGACCAGCGTCATTGGGATCGTAGCCAATGTCTTTTTGGCGGCTTTTAAGGCCTTTGTAGGTCTGACATCAAATTCCATCGCCATCGTGATGGATGCGGTCAACAACCTGTCGGATGCCGCAAGCTCAGTCATTACCATTGTGGGTACAAAGCTGGCGGGGAAAGAGCCGGACAGGAAGCATCCCTTTGGATACGGAAGGATCGAATACCTGAGTGCCATGCTGATCTCCTTTTTGGTGCTGTACGCCGGTATCACTGCCTTTATCGAATCCGTGAAAAAGATCATCAGCCCTGAAACTCCGGATTACAGTGCCGCGTCGCTGATCATTGTGGCAGTTGCGGTAGTGGTAAAGATCGTTCTGGGACGATATGTAAAGAGCGTGGGGAAAAAGGTGAACTCAGACTCACTTGTAAATTCCGGTGAGGATGCCACCCTTGATTCCGTTATCTCAGCGTCAACACTTGTTGCAGCCGCGATTTACCTTACACTTCACATTTCATTAGAGGCCTGGCTTGGCGCAGTGATCGCCATCGTCATCATCAAATCGGGCTTTGAAATGCTTAAGGAAACGATATCCCAGATATTAGGAGAACGTGCGGATGCCCAGCTTGCCCGTGACATAAAGGCAACCGTAAACAGTTATCCTGAGATCAGCGGAGCCTATGATCTGGTACTACATAACTACGGGCCGGATTCTTATAACGGATCTATCCATATCGAAGTTCCGGACACACTGACTGCCGATGATCTTGATAAACTGATAAGAAGAGTCACGAACGATGTCCTTAAAAACCATAACGTAACCCTGACAGCAATAGGCGTATATTCCGTTAACTCGAAGGATGAAGATGTGGTGGAGACAAGAAAGAACATCTTAAGGATCGTTAAGTCGAATCCCTACGTTCTCCAGATGCACGGTTTCTGCCTTGATAAAGAGGAGATGGCGATCCGTTTTGATGTTGTAGTAAGTTTTGACGCAGGGGATCGCAGGCAGGTCTATAAAGAGGTATGTGAAAAGGTACAGCAGGAATATCCGGACTACACGCTGCAGATAGCGATGGATGGGGATTTCAGCTGAGATACTGCTTGGCGGGTGAATGTTAGGTAAAGGAGGTCTCTATGTACGGAACCGGTACCAAGAAAATGCTTAATATGCTGATACTTGATGTTCTCAGAGAGTATTCTGACGAGGACCACAGGTTAAAGCAGCAGGAGATCATTGATCTATTGGATTCCAATTATGGGATCGCGTGTGAGCGCAGGTCTGTTAAGAATAATATCAACAGCCTCAGGGAAATGGGATACGATATCGCCATCGATAAGGGGTATTATCTCAGGACCCGGGAGTTTACAGAGGCTGAGCTCAGACTTATGATCGACAGCATTTTCTCATCCGGCGGGATTACGGATAAAGAGGCTCACCAGTTAGTAAAAAAGCTTGAAAAGTTTTCAAACAAGTATTTTAAGGCACATGTCTCTCATATCCACAGTGCTTCCAGTGGGAAGAACGCCGGGAACCAGAAGGTGATGGCATCCATAGCTGCTGTGGATACGGCAATATCAAAGGGAAAGAAGATCTGTTTTTCATATCTTCAGTATGGGATCGACCAGAAACTCCATCCTAAAAATACAAAAAGGTATGTGGTCAATCCGTACCAGATGGTCAGTTACAGCGGCAAATACTATCTCATCGGGAACTACGATAAATACGACAACATATCTCATTACAGGCTGGACCGTATGACAGATGTTGAGATATTAAAAGAACCGCGGAAACCCATGAAATCCATAAAAGGACTTGAAAACGGGTTAAATTTAGAGGAGTATCTTACGGAACATCTTTATATGTACTCGGGAAAAGGAGAGCACATCAAGCTTCGTACATCAGAAAGCATGATGGATATGCTGATCGATTTCTTCGGCAAGGATTTCAGGATTTCATATGGAGAAGGTGAAGATATCATAGTTGACCTCAAATGCAATCCGGATGCGTTCTTTTTCTGGGTGATGCAGTTCGGAAG
>JAIKXV010000102.1 GCA_024683935.1 Lachnospiraceae bacterium
CGTTCTCCATAAGGATATGGCAAAACAGGAAATCATCGGTAAATTCAAGCTCGTCGTATGTTTTTTCTCTCATCCGACTTCTCCTTTCATTATAAAATGTGCTGTTTTCAGTTTCAAGCAATTCATGGAAAATTCGGACGAGACGTCCAGATAGGATTTCCAGAAATGTGAGGAAATGATATCACTGTTTCTATACAAAGTAAATATCTATTGGGAAATAAAAACCCATACCACTTCATTAGTGGCATGGGCTGTATCCTTAACCGCTCGACGAATCCGTTTTTACGAGAACTGACAACCTGTTTATTATTGTTTTGTTTGTTACACCAAATTCCCTGCTGACTTCAATCGGCGTGAATTCCCTTTCCGGGGAGTTATTGTCATCTTATTCAATTTTAGAAATACTTATCTCCGAATATTCTCTCTCGCTGCCGTTTGAGAGGCGGAGCTCATATTCCCCGTCCCGGAATACTGCCCATGTGACAGCTCCGCCATTTGCCTCAACATAGGGCTCTTCGCCTTCAGAGACCGGATCGCCGAAAAGCTTTTGAAGCTCCTCGTAACACCCCTCAAAGCCTGTTTCCTTTATATGTATCCATAGGGAATCCACAGGCCCGGGGTTCCCATCGTCCTTCTTTTCAAAATATATGATCCCGTAATCTGTCCCATCGAATATCTTTCCGTCGGCGTATGTCTGGAAAGCACCCTGATACTTTTCTTTTATCACGGATTCCGGTATCCCGGCTTCCTCGGCGGTCTTCCCTATCATATGCCTGCATTCCAGGATATCGTCGATCTGTATTCCGTCCCCGGTTTCGTTTACAGGGAGCATTCCCTCTCCCGAAGGCACCTGCCCCTTTGTTTCAGCACTATCCTGCTTCTGTCCGGATCCGCAGGCACAGCAGAGAAAACAGATGCAGAAACCGAGGATCATATTCCGTCTTACGCTCTTCCTCATTTTCTATTATTTACCCGCTACTGAAGAGAAGGGGGTAAAATCAAACCTCTGATAATCGGAGAAATTGGACTTGTAGTCCTCGAATTCTTCCTCAGTCCGGCTCTCCCAGGTCGCTCCGTTGTCATAGGAAACAAACCAGGGCTTTGCCTCATCTTCGTATCTGTCTATCTTAAGCTTAACCTGATCCAGCAGATTTGCGGTGTTTGGCTCTATATCGTAAACATCCCAACCTTCCGCATTTGCTCCGTCGGAATGCTCATTTACCAGCAGTCCGGATTGCAGTACATAATACCTGTTCCTTGCGGTTCCGCTTACAACATGTTCCGGCTTGCGGTCCACCATGGTATAGATATCATAGCAAACGCCCTTGTTATCGCCTTCTTCGATCACTCCTATGAACAGCTCGTCAACGCCGTCATGATTCTCATCGAAATATGCGTATCCTGCCTTTTCAAGCACATTTTCTCCGGATGCGGAAAGCGCATAATACTCAGGGCTTAATCCCTCTTCTTCCAGACGGTTTGCATCCCACTTCTCATTGATGGCATTGACGATCTTTTTCAGTACATCACCATAGAGGTCCTCTCCCTTTGTTCCGGCACCCCAGATGAATTCACCTTTTCCATCCGCGCCCTTTAAGGTCTTTACGATATCCTCCGTGCCTTTGTAGAGCAGCGCATAGCTTTCAGGCATATCCTCCGTATATTTTGTATAGTCGTACTGCACATCGGAGGGATAGGTCACCACTATGTCATAACGGGTACCGTCTGCTGCCGTGAACTCTCCTACCTTGGAATCCATTCCTCCTGCGTATTCCGAGGGCTCCTTATACGCTGCCACGCCAAATGCAAATCCGCCGAAATCAGCCTCTTTTGCTTCCTTATCGTATATGGAAATGCTGTTGTCAGTTGTTTCCGAAACAAAGGCCCCCGCTGCCTTCTCCGGAAGTGTAATGGAAAACAGCTTATTCGATGCTTCTAACTTCCCCTTATTCCCCGAGCATGCTGTTAATGCTGCCAATACCATGATCACTGATAACACTGTCAAAATCTTCTTCATAAATAATTTCTCCCTGTAATCTTTCTTTTATTTCTTTTCTATTATTTCCTTTATAGACCCTTATGTCAAATTATCAATATACCCGGCTTATCAGTTCGTCGCAGTACTCCCTGCTGAATGAACTGTCCTGCTTTCTTATCTCATTCTGTGAGGCCAGTTCTTCGCTGTACTCCTCCAGCGGATATACTGTAACGTTCCTGTCTCCGGATCTGACATGGCACACAAAACTGTGTACCGAATGATCATCTATCGATACCTCGCCGTTTTCCTTCCGGCTGATACTGATATCGGCCATACCTCCCACCATCCGGTTGGCAACCCCTTTCCCCGTACCCGAAGTCCAGTTTACAAAGTTGCCGAGGGAATAGAAAACCGGCATATCCCCACCGCCGTGATTATTTGTGATATTATCGGCATCCTCATCTTCATAAAACACCACCGGCTCTATCACGTGGGGATGGGTTCCGATCACAGCATCCGCTCCGTGTTCCCGGAAGATCTCAGTCCACTTCTTCTGATAGCTGCTTATTCCCAGGTTGTACTCTGTCCCCCAATGGGGGCATACGATGGTGAAGTCGGCTTCTTTTTCGGCAATATCAAGCTGGGCGACAACCCTTTCCTTATCAAGCAAGCTCACGGCATAGGGCATATCTGCGGGAGCCGGGATCCCGTTTGTACCATAGGTATAGTTAAGTACCGCTACCCGGATCCCGTTCCTCTCAATTATCGGAACCCTTTCCGCCGAAGCATCCTGTTCATTGTCGTAAATCCCCAGAACCAGCATATCCGGATATGTCTTTCTCCAATTATCCAGACAGTTAACGATACCTTTGCTTCCCCTGTCCAGAGCATGATTTGTCCCATGACAGATCACATCGAACCCGGCATTATACAGTGCATCACTGACTTCATACGGGGCATTGAAAGCGGGATACCCGGATACTCCCAGTTCTTCACCGCCGATGATAACCTCCTGGTTCGCTATGGCGATGTCCGCTTCACTTATGATCTCCCTGCTGTGATCAAAGATGAAATCAAAGTCATACTCCCCGGTCTCGTCGTTCTTTGCGGCTTTTTCAACGGGGGTATGTAAAAGTATGTCTCCCACCATGATGATGCGCACGGATTGAACCACCGGTTCTTCCTCCGCTTCCTGCCCCGGAGTCTCCGATGGTTCTTCCTTTTCCGGCTCTGTTTCCTGCACCGGACCTTTCTCCGAAGCCGTCTCCGCCGGTGCTCCTGAACCCTTCTTAAAAGCCGCGTCATTCCTTCCGCAGCCTGCCATGAACAATGCGCAAAGTATGATCACAATATAACAACCCCACTTCATATAAAGTGGGGTCTGTTTTTTTAATGATAATGTGGGTAAAAAGATCACGGCTCAGCTCCGGTATCTATTAAGCATCATATCTTTCATATCCTCTAACTCACCCTCCGGGTCAAAGTCCTTCTTCGGGATATAGACCAGGCCCACCGCATACCTTGTCACGGCTGCCAGCATCAGATGAAGAGTCTTTGAAAACATCTTTTCCTCAGTCTCATCTGTCCTGATAGTCTTATCCTCTTTACCTTTCAGGTACATATCATGGAACACTTCCCTGAGCTTTCCGATAACATCCTGGTATGGCTGCAGTATTTCACCGTCCATATGCTCCGACTGCACATATACATTAAAGAACTGATTGAACCGCAGAAGATCCTTCCGTTTCCTGTAAAGTTCAAGGAACGAATCTATGTAAAATTCAAAGATATCAGCAGCTGTCATGCCGTCAAAATCCTTACTGGGCCTGCGCTGTATGTTTTCCTCCCTGAACTTTTCCCAGCTTTTAACTGCCACTTCCACGACAAAGGACTGTTTTGTTCCGAAATAACGGTATAATGTAGCCACGCCATATCCGCTTGCATCAGCGACTTCCTGCATGGAAACCGCTTCGATGGATTTCTCGACATACAGTTTATATCCTGCTTCGATAAAGTTCTTCCTCTTAATGGCCATCTGGGCCTCATCCTGCGACTTATCTCTCATATCATCCTTTTCCTTTCGCATGCTATGATACCGGGTATTAGCCCGGTATCATACAAATATGATAGCAACATTATCATAGATAGCGAGGATTGTCCAGTCTATCGGTAAAAACTGCCCTCCGGCATATTATTTGAACTTTTCAGATTCCTGACCGCTTTTATCATCATCTTACACTCCTGAGTTAAGTCCGTAGCGCGTATCGTAGCGTCCCCGTTCGGAGACTCTCTTTTCCCTGAGGTCGTTTATGGCACTCTTCACATCGCTGTCCATGATGGTATTTAAGACCTTATCCGTCACCTTTTCGGGCTCCATCCCGGCCACACGTCCTGCCACATGGCGCTCACACTGCTCTAAAAGCATCCTGGCCTCACGGCCGTTTCCGAAGTCACTGTTCCTTCTTCTCTTCTCAAAGAACTCCGCTATCTCCTTATCCATGGTTTCAGGGAGCACCAGGGAGGACAGGGATGCCAGCTTGTGGACTATATCCACCATCTCCTTTCCGCTGTATGAATCGAAGTAAATGGTGGAGTTGATACGGCTGCTGATCCCCGGGTTCGCCTCCATGAATTTATACATCAGATTACCCTTCTTTGAGATCTCTCTGCCGCCGTAGCCTGCGAATATCACCAGCCTGTCGGT